>NZ_CAXYKL010000175.1:0-3473 GCF_964277725.1 uncultured Novosphingobium sp.
GCCGCGCCTGTGCAAGTTCTGGACACAACTGCGCTCGCCCATGTGGGCCAGCCTGACCTTACCCAAGTTCTATCGCAATTGGCACCATCCTTCACCTCACAGGCTTTGGGCGGCGATAGCGGCAATCTCACGACTTCGGCCAGGCTTCGCGGACTAAGCGCCAATCATGTCCTGGTTCTGGTCAACGGCAAGCGCCGGCACGGCACGGCAAATCTCCAGGTTACCACGGGCCCGTACCAAGGCGGCGCTGCTCCCGATCTCGATCTCATTCCGCCGGAAGCGATCGAACGGATAGAGATCTTGCAGGATGGCGCAGCCGCGCAGTACGGTTCTGATGCCATCGCCGGCGTCATAAACATCATACTCAAAAAGGATCACGCAGGTGGTGTCGCAAATATCACCGCGGGCCAATATGGTGTAGGTGACGGCGAAACCTTGGCCGGTACAACTCGACTGGCTTTGCCGCTTGGTGGGAACGGCTTTCTGGACGTCACCGCATTGCACCGATTTCACGATTACAGCCAGCGCGGCGGGGCTGACCGGCGCGTTGCCAATCCAGATGGAACGCTGCTCCCCGGCGTACCGGCGGCGTGGGCGAACATCCCAGGTTTTCCCAGACTGAACCCGTTGCTGGGTGACGCGCGCTCGTCGCTTACTACCGCCACTATCAACGCCGGTTACGATTTCGGCAGCGTAGAAGCCTATGCATTTGGCACCTACGGCCGCCGCGTGGCGCGATCGCGCCAGCAGTACCGTCTCCCCAATCGCATAAGCCGTATCGCTAACGGCATCACCGTGTTCCCCTTTCCAAACGGCTTTGTTCCCAAGATCGGTTTGCAAGAAGAGGATTTCAGTGGGACTGGCGGGCTGCGCGGTGCGCTGGCGGGCTGGAACTGGGATCTATCGGCCACCTACGGACGTGACAAGGCGAAGATCAGCACTCTCGATTCCGCCAACGCCTCGCTTTATACCGACACCGGGTTCACACCCCGCGATTTCTACGACGGCGCGTTCCTCGCATCTCAGTTCACCGGCAATCTCGATTTGCGGCGTACGGTGGACGTGGGCCTGGCCGCGCCCCTGACAATTGCTTTTGGTGGCGAGTATCGGCGCGATGTTTACGAAATTCGCTCCGGTGACGAGGCGTCGCGGTATAAGGAGGGAGGCCAGGCCTATCCCGGGTTCCAGCCTACCGATGCCGCAGTCCGCCGCCGTCATGCCTGGTCAGGCTATATCGACGTTGCCACACAGCCGTTGACCGGGTGGACGGTCGACCTTGCGGGACGGTTCGAACACTACAGCGACGTCGGCAATACGACAATTGGCAAGATCAGCACGCGATACGATGTGTCACCCGCGTTCGGGTTGCGCGGCACTGCCAGCACCGGGTTTCGTGCACCGACACTGGCCGAGTCCTTTTACTCAGCCACTAACGTGTCGCCCGCCTATGCGATTGTCCAGCTACCGGCCAATTCAGCCGCGGCGGCGTTAACTGGCTTTTCACCTTTGACGCCCGAGAAATCGACAAACTTCTCAGGCGGCCTCGTCTGGCGCGGGTTGCCAAAGCTCACGATCACGCTGGATGCCTACCAGATCAGAATAAAGAAGCGCATCGCCGCGTCCGGATTAGTTCTCGGCCGATTTGGCACCTTCGTTATCAACCAGACCGTGCTGGATGCGATCACGGCGCAAGGCACCGTGATCGACCCTGCCGCCGCCTTCGTTGGCGTAAGTGCTTTCACCAACGGCGTAGACACACGCACACGAGGCGTGGAACTATCCGTCAATTACGCAACCGAGTTGCCAAATGCACGAATAGACTGGTCACTTGCTGCTAATTACAATCGTACCACAATTACGCACAACCGATTGGGTGATAACTTGTTCGGACCTACCGCGCAGAGCAATCTTGAAACTGCGTCACCCCGTTTCAAAGCCGTTTTGGGCGCGCTAGTCACTCATGGTCCAATTTCGCTGAACGTCCGTGAGACAGTCTATGGCAAATCCAGCACGCTTGCGTCACCTTCGGGGACAGCACCATTTTATCGAGCGACTGTGACAAAGGCCGCGATCACCGATCTCGAGTTGGCCTACGAAAGCGACGCTGGCCTGCGCTTGGCGATCGGCGCGAACAATCTGTTCGACAAGCGGCCGCCAAACGCCTCCTCCGTTCCCGGATCAGTCGGCACTCCCACGGCAGGACCGCAAAGCATCCTTGGCGTGGAAATGTATGACGCGCCCTTGGTAATCGCACCCTATGGCTTCAACGGCGGATACTATTACATCAGGGCCGGAGTGCGTTTTTAGAAAAGGGTGGTCAGGCGGCCGGATCGCATTCGCTTGTTACTGGCAGGGCGGTGAGTGTTCACGTTTTTCGGAACACTCACCGCATCGAGACAGGTTTATCCTGGAAGCGGAGCGGCAAGATCAATCAGCCCCGCATCCCGCAGCTCTTGCCAAAACGACGCCGGAATGACTTCATTGAGCGCCGCTCTGTCTTCAGCGATCCGGCTCGGTCGACTAGCACCAGGAATGACGGCGACGACCGCCGGATTGGCAAGGGAAAACTGCAGACCAGCCGCCTTGATGCTCACGCCGAGACGATCGGCGATGGCCCTGATCTTTGCGACCCTTTCGAGAGTTTCGGGGTTCGCCGGCGCATATTCAAAATTGGGCCCGCCAACAAGAGCGCCTGAATTGTAGGGTCCACCAATCACAATGCCCACACCGCGCTTAGCTGCGAGCGGCATCAATCGCTGGAGGGCCCGGCTGTGATCGAGCAGTGTATAACGCCCGGCGAGCAAAAAGGCGTTGGGCTGCGGCTCTTGGAGTTCTAGAAGCAATTCAATCGGCTCTACTTTGTTGACTCCGAGACCCCACGCCCTGATCGTACCCTCTTCACGGAGCCGGTCTAGCGCCCGGAACGCGCCCGTCCGGGCCTCCTCGAACTTTTCTAGCCAGCGATCGCCCCACAAATCCTGAGCGACGTCGTGGACAAAGGCGATCTCGATATGATCAATGCGCAAACGTTTCAGGCTGTCTTCTATTGAGCGTAACGTTGCGTCGTAACCATAATCGTTGATCACCCGATTTGCCCGGCCGTGCGCAAATGCTTCGCCCTTTTCCGCTCGGTCGCGGACGCTCACATCCCCCAACTCATCGAGGATCACACGACCGACCTTCGTGCTGATTACATATTGATCGCGTGGCCGTCCGGCGAGAACCTCCCCCATCCGTAACTCCGCAAGACCGGCACCATAGAAAGGCGCATTGTCATAATAACGGATCCCGTCGTTCCAGGCGGCCTCTACGGTTGCCAAAGCCTCTTCCTCGGGGATATCGCGGAACAGATTGCCGAGCGGTGCTGCGCCAAAGCCGAGCTTTCCCGGTAAGATATCTGTCAAATCCATTACGCTTCTCCTTGGCGCTCATTTGATTTCAGACGAGGTGTCTCTTGTCATGTTGCAGCCATC
>NZ_CAXYKL010000176.1:0-14300 GCF_964277725.1 uncultured Novosphingobium sp.
GGATCACGAAAACCTCGGCGGCGGTGCCGAAGCCCAGCGTGGTGCGCACGGTGGGATCATTCTCCAGCACTTCGCCCAGACTGTCGGGCTGCTGGTTGCGGATCAACGCCTCGTTATAGGAGCGGACATTGAAGGGGATGTCCTCCGCCGCCTTGTTGCCCAGCACGCCGATATCGCCGCTGCCGCTGACCTGCGTCTGGTTAAGCCTTCGCGCGGAAACGATGATGTCATCCGCGCCGGCATCCTCGTTACGGGATTGGGCCTGCGCCAGGGCTGGCAGGAAAGCTGTGCTCGCCAGGATGGCGGTGGAAACGGCAACGCGTTGTGCGCGCGAAAACGGCATGAGAACCCCCTGATTTGCGCTGTCCGTTCATGCGGTCAGCTGCGAGGGCCCCATGCCTTTGATGATAATGATTTGCAATACTGAAAAATGGGGCAGCCTTTGGGCTGCCCCGATTACGAACTGACTACCAGTCAAACCAGCGGTTGCGGCGGCGGACTGTGGTGTCGGCAAGGCCGTCGCCATCAAGATCAACCGCGCGGGTTCCAGCAGGGGCGGTCCGAACCGCGTCCGCGGTGGCTTCGGCGCGAGCGGCGCGGAGTTCTGCTTCATGAACGCGGCGCTCTGCCTCCAAGGTGGCCGCCTCACTGCGGCGCGTGGTGCGCAGCGTGTAGTAGTGGCTCCACATCTGGCTGTGCGCGAAGGCGAGCGCGAGGCCTCCGATAATCGCCAGGTTCTTCAAAGCTGCGATCGCTTGCACCGGGTCGGTGAAACGGTTGTGGAAGAACAGGATCGTCCCCGCCGTGAAGACGGCCAGCAGGACTGACACCAGGCGGACAGCGAAACCAGCCGCAAGGCACAGACCGCCAACCAGTTCGAATAGCCCGACTACCAGAGCCAGATTACCTGGCAGGCCCGTCTTGGCCATCATGGCCGCGGTGCCGCCTATGTCCATCAGCTTGCCGATACCACTGGCGATGAAAAGCAGGCCGATCAGCAAACGGCCTATAATCGCGGCGATCTTTGACATGACCAGCCTCTTCCCTGTTGTGATTGTTTCCATGGAAGCGGCATCAGGCAGGTTTGTTCCCGCCCACCGCGACCACGGCTGTCTCCACAGATGGGATCAAAGGCGAAATCAGAGGCGGGGCAAAGTCACGCCGCGCTGGCCCATGTACTTGCCGGCACGGTCGGCATAGCTGACCTCGCAAGGCTCATTGCCCTGCAGAAACAGGAACTGGCACGCGCCTTCGTTGGCGTAGACCTTGGCTGGCAACGGCGTGGTGTTGGAAAATTCCAGCGTGACGTGCCCTTCCCAGCCCGGCTCCAGCGGTGTGACGTTCACGATGATGCCGCAGCGCGCATAAGTCGATTTGCCAAGGCAGATCACCAGCACATCGCGCGGCACGCGAAAGTATTCCACGGTGCGGGCCAGCGCGAACGAGTTGGGCGGGATCACGCAGCATTCCGTCCGGCGATCGACGAACGAGTTGGCATCGAAGTTCTTCGGGTCGACCACGGCGGAATCGACGTTGGTGAATATCTTGAAGTCTTCCGCAACGCGCGCGTCATACCCGTAGGACGACAAGCCATAGGATATGCAGCCGTCTCTCCGCTGCGCCTCCACGAAGGGTTCGATCATTCCGTTCGCCAGCGCCTGCTCGCGAATCCATTTGTCGCTCAAAATTGCCATGGTCGCGACATTCCCGAAGCCGGCCCCCGGAGCAAGCGCGAAGAGCAAGCCCGCCCGCCCGCAAGTTACGCCGATGCGATCAGGCTGCCTCCGCCGTCGGCCTTTGACTATCCAGCAATCGCCGCATCTGGCTGATCGCCTCACGCGCGTTGATGCCGACCAGGAAGCGAATATCCTCCAGGTCGCCTTCCAGCGCCACGGATGCTTCCGCGTCCGCGCCGATGCGAACCATGCTCCACTCGGGGAAGATGCGTTCGCGCACCGGCACGAGGTCGATCAGCTTGACGTCCTCATGCCGAAAGTCGCAGCAGATCGCCTCGAAGGTGCGCTCGATGGCGGCGGGCGGTCCTTCCAGGACCTGGATGAAGGCATCCCCCACGCACAGCAGCGTCCCTGTCAGCTGTACCGCGGCATTGCGCCGTGCAGAGCGTTCGGTCAGCTCGGCAACGAGATAATCGCGCGCTGCGCCGGTTTCTTCCAGCGTGCACCGGCTGACATACAGCAGCCGGCTGAGCGGTGTGATCCTGATATCGCCGGTCACGCTGCCACCGCACCTACGCGCGCCCTCACCAGAGCCAGGAAGTCCGCGACCGGGATCGGGCGGCTGATCAGAAAGCCCTGCACATGGTCGCAACCCTGCTGGGCGATAAACGACAGTTGCTCAGACGTTTCGATGCCTTCGGCGGTCACTTTCATATCCAGGCTTTCTCCCAGCTGTGCGATCGCGCGCACGATCGAGGCGCTGCCTGGGTCTTCCGGCAGCTTGCAGATGAACGAACGATCGATCTTGATCCGGCTGATCGGAAAGCGATGGAGGTAGCTGAGCGAGGAATAGCCGGTGCCGAAATCATCGAGCGAAATGCGCACGCCCAGCTCATGCAGGCTGGTCAGCGTACGCAACGCCGCCTCGTCGTCGCCCAGAAGCGCGGTTTCGGTGATTTCCAGTTCCAGGCGGTCGGCGCGCAGGCCCGATTCGCGCAAGGCCTGCGCCACGATCTGCGGCAAGCGCGGATCGAGTAGCTGGACCGGGGATACGTTCACCGCGACGTCGAAGTGATCGGGCCAGGTCGTGGCGTCCCTGCAGGCCTGTTGCAGCACGTTCGCGCCAATGCGGGACACCAGCCCGAGTTCTTCCGCGATCGGAATGAACTCTGCCGGCGAGACATCGCCTCGTTCCGACGAGTTCCAGCGCAACAGGGCCTCGGCCCCGGTTATCTCGCCGGACTGCGAATCGATGATCGGCTGATAGAAAACCTCGAACTCGTCACGCGCGCAGGCGCGCCGCAAGTCGATCTCCAGGTACCGGCGCCGTTGCATGGCATCCATCATTGCGGGCTCGAACTGGCAAAAGCGATTCTTGCCGTCGCGCTTGGCGGAATAGAGGGCGACATCGGCGCGCTGGATCAGTTCTTCGCCTGAAACGCCATGCTGCGGCGCCAGCGCCACGCCTACGCTGCCGCCCAGGTCGGCGACGCTGCCTGCAACGATGAACGGTCGCGCCAGTATCTCCACCACTCGCGCGGCAAGTGCAGCCGCTTCCTGGCCATTGGCGATGCCGAAGGCGATGATGGCAAACTCGTCCCCACCGATCCGCGCCACCAGGTCGCCTTCACGAACGGCCCGGCGCAGACGCGCGGCAACACGCTGCAATACGACATCGCCCGTCGGGTGGCCCAGCGTATCGTTGATGGGCTTGAAGCGATCGAGATCGATCATCAGCAAGGCGAACGGCCGTCCATACCGCTGCAGCTTCCCGCATTCGGATTCGAGCGTCTGGGAAAAATTGTGCCGGTTGCCGAGGCCCGTCAGCGCATCATGAAGGGCGATATGCTCCAGCTGATCACGCGATTCGGACTGGGTCCGGCTTTCGACCAGGTAAGTGGAAATGCCCGTACCCACGATCAGCAGCGCCACCATTGCGATCGCCAGGGCGATAGCGGTGAACGTGGCGCTATCCGCGCCATGGGAAACGCCCGGAATCGGCGCGACGGAAAAGCCCGCCATGCCGGTAAAGTGCAGGCCGACGATCGCCAGCACCATCAGGACGCACGGCAAAATCTGCTTCGGCGCTTTTTCCGTATGCAGGCGGTAGATCAGCGCCATCGACAGGCCGGACGCCACGAATAGCGACGATATCACATAGCTTGGCCGCCATTCCACGATGCCCTCCGCCCGATAGGCGAACATGCCGGTGTAGTGCATCGCCGCGATCGAAAGGCCGATCACCCCGCCGCCGATAACGACCGCGATCCCGCGTGACTTCGCCGTCGCCGCGATCAGGCCGATGGCGATACCGCCTACAGCGATCAGCGCCGAGCCGATGGTCAAAGGTCCATCGAACTCCACCGGAACTTCCGCCCGATAACCCAGCATCGCGATGAAGTGCGTTGCCCAGATGGCCGCGCCCGCTGTGACGGCGGACAGGAAACACCAGTGTAGGCGAGACGTGCCCGCCTCGTTCAGCGTGCGGCGAAAAAGGGTGACGGAGACGATCGACCCGCACAGACACATCAGCGCAGCCAGGAGCACGATCCAGGGATCATGCTCGTATAGCAAACAAGTGACGACACGCATTTAGGGGGCGACTCCGAGGCGACGGGCCCTTCACCCGCCGGTCCGTCATTCCCCGGAAGTGCTTAACAATTCCCTTTTAACCTTCGAAAAGTCCTGAAATACGGTGGTTTGGGTGCAAAAATACCGTGGCCTGGGCAGGGCTTAAAAAGCGCCGTCACGCGCCGTTTGCGTGCGTGTCCGCGAACGGCCCTGCCCTGTCGCCGGTTGCTGCGATCAGATTATTTCATGCTTAACATTGCGCTGGTATCCGCCATGCCATGACCCAGCCAACTCGCATCCTCGTCGTCTTCGGTACTCGTCCTGAAGCGATCAAGCTGTTCCCCGTCGTTCACGCGTTGCGCGCCGATCCTCGCTTCGAATGCGTGGTCTGCGTTTCGGCCCAACACCGCCAGATGTTGGACCAGGTGCTGGAGATCGCCGGGATCGTGCCGGATCACGATCTGGACGTGATGCAGCCGGACCAGACGCTGGATGCCCTTACCGCCAATCTGCTCATCGGCTTGGGCAAAGTGATGGACCAGGTGCAGCCCCATCGCGTGATCGTACAGGGCGATACCGCCACCGCCATGGCGGGCGCGCTGGCCGCTTATTACCGCAAGCTGCCGGTCGATCATGTCGAGGCGGGGCTGCGCAGTTTCAATATCTATCACCCATGGCCCGAAGAGGTGAACCGCAAGATCATCGGCGCCATGGCCAGCCTGCACTTCGCGCCTACCGCCACCGCCGCCGCGGCTCTCCTACGCGAGAACGCCGACCCTGCGTGCGTCCATGTCACAGGGAACACCGTGATCGACGCGCTGCATTGGGTGTCCGCCCGAATCGAAGCCGAACCGGCGCTGGCCAGCGGTCTGGCGGACCTCGAAGCGCGATTCGCCGGCAAACGGATCATCGGCGTCACCAGCCATCGGCGCGAAAATTTCGGCGGCGGCATGGAAGGCATTGCCAGCGCCATCCGCCAGATCGCGCAGCGCCCCGATGTGGCGGTGATTTTCCCCGTCCACCTCAACCCCAACGTGCGCAAGGTGATGAACGAGGGCCTGGCCGGTCTGAACAATGTCGCCTTGATCGAGCCGCTGGATTATCCCCACTTCGCCCGCCTCATCAACATCGCCGAGATCATGCTGACCGACAGTGGCGGCGTGCAGGAGGAAGCCCCCGCGCTGGGGAAGCCAGTCCTGGTCATGCGTGAGACGACCGAGCGACCCGAAGGCGTCGAGGCCGGCACCGCCAAACTGGTCGGCACCGATGCGGCCACCATCGTTACCGAAATTTCAACCCTGCTGGACGATACGGAAGCCTACGAGGCCATGGCTCGCGCCCACAACCCGTTCGGGGATGGGCACAGCTCGGCCCGAATCGTGGAGCTGCTCGCCAATGAAATCGGACACCAAGCCTGACGTTTGTGTTGTAGGCCTCGGGTATATCGGCCTTCCCACCGCTGCGGTGATCGCCCGCGCGGGCTGCAAGGTGCTGGGCCTCGACGTGTCGCAGCGAGTGGTCGACACTATCAATCGCGGTGAAATCCACATCGAGGAGGTCGACCTCGATGGGCTGGTGCACGGTGTGGTTTCGCGCGGACTTCTTTCGGCCTCGATCACGGTGGCTCCGGCCGACGTATTCGTGATTGCGGTGCCGACGCCGTTCGACAAGGATCATGCCCCGGACATTTCCTACGTCCTGGCAGCGGGCAAGACCATCGCGCCGGTGCTGAAGGTTGGTGACGTGGTGATTCTCGAATCGACCTCGCCGGTCGGCACGACCGAGCAGTTGCGGGACATGATCGCGCAGATGCGCCCCGATCTGAAGGTACCGGGCTGCACGCGCGAGACGCCCGATATCGCCATCGCCTATTGCCCGGAGCGGGTGCTGCCCGGCCGCATCCTTGAAGAGCTGACCAACAACGACCGCTCGATCGGCGGCATCACGCCCCGCTGCGCGCGCAAGGCGCTGGCGTTCTACAAGCGGTTCGTGCGCGGCGAATGCGTCACCACGGACGCCCGCTCTGCCGAGATGACCAAGCTGGTCGAGAACGCCTATCGCGACGTCAACATCGCCTTCGCCAATGAATTGTCGATGGTGGCGGACCGGATGGGCCTGGACGTGTGGGAAGTGATCCGCCTGGCCAACCGGCACCCCCGCGTGAACATCCTCTCGCCCGGACCCGGCGTGGGCGGCCACTGCATCGCGGTCGATCCCTGGTTCATCGTCCATGGCGCGCCGGAGGAGACCCCGCTGATCCGCACCGCGCGTGGCGTGAACGACGGCAAGATGCATCACGTGATCCGCAAGGCCGACGAGTTGGTCGCCGCGCATCCAGGCGCGAAGATCGCCTGCCTGGGCCTGGCGTTCAAGGCCAACATCGACGATTTCCGCGAAAGCCCGGCCCGTTTCGTCGCCGCCCGGTTGGCCCGCAAATACGGTGAGCGGGTGCATATCGTCGAACCTTACGCCAGCGACCTGCCAATCGAGTTCACCGATACCGGCGCCGTGCAGATCGACGTGGACGAGGCGCTGGAGACTTGTGACATCTTGATCGTGCTGGTCGACCATGACGTGTTCCGCGTCGTGCCTCTGGCCGAGCGGGCGGACAAGCTGGTGTACGACACGCGCGGTATATGGCCCGATCAGCCCAAGCTGGTGCGTGAAGAGCCGGAACTGGTACGATTGGCGAGCTGAGCTGATCGCGGCCGGGCGGGGCGGGTCAGTCGGGCCTGACCCCGGTCCGCCACACCATCAGATCCCGCTGAACCATCAAATTCCGGCGTACCAGGCGTAGCCGCCGTTATCCTCCCAGTACCCGCCCTTGCCGCCATAGACCCCGGCCAGCGTATCGCGCGCTTCTATTCGAGTGACGAACTTGGCGTGCTTGTACCCCAACTGCCGCTCCACCCGCAGCCGCAGCGGCGCGCCGTGTTCCTGCGGCAGGGGGCGGCCATTCATCTGCCAGGCCAGGATCGTCTGCGGATGGAAGGCGTCCACCATGTCGATCGATTCGTAATACGGCTTGCCGCCATAGATATCGGCGCAGTGGAAGATCAGGTATTTCGCGGCCGGGCTGACCCGCGCCAGATCGAGCACATGCGATAGCTGCGGCCCTTGCCACTGCCCGATCGCGCTCCACCCCTCCACACAATCGTGGCGCGTGATCTGCTTGCGCTGGGGCAGGCTCTGCAAGGCGGTCAGCGGCAGGTTCAGTGGCCGGCCGACCATGCCATCCACGCGCAGCGCCCATTGCGCGAAGCCTTGGGCCAGGTGCCGCCGGTACTCGTCTCCCGCGCCTTCCTTGCTGCCGTTGGCGCGGAAATTGGGCGACATGTCTGACACGCGAAACTCGCGCGCCAGGGCCTGGCCGCCCAACGCACGCTGGGTGGCGCGGTGCAGGCTCTCGCCGCTCTCCAGCACGGAGCGGAAGCCCGGCTGCTGATACAGCTTGTCGCAGCCGGAAAGCAGCAACCCGCCGCCCAGCGCCCCGGTGCGGATCAGGCTGCGGCGTGAGAGGATCAGCTTGCTCACGCGTCGCGCTCCTTGGATAGACATTCCCGGGGCAGGCGGTACTTGCCGGTGATGATCGAGCGTATCTCGTTAAACGGGCCGGCCAGCACGACCATCGCGATGTGGACCACGAAGAAACCGACCAGTCCCCAGGCGCACAGGAAATGGATGGAACGGGCGGTCTGCCGCCCGCCGAACAGTTCGGTGACGATCGGGGCCCAGGCGTCGGTGCCGGGGGACATGGCCAGGCCGGTCACGATCATCAGCGGCAGCAGCACGAACAAGACAGACGCATAAGCCAGCTTCTGCAGCACGTTATACCGCAATGCCGCCGCGCCAGTGGGGAAGCGCAGCCGCGCATGGTCCTTCATATCGCGCCAGATATGCGCCGGGCGCCACTCCTTGCGGGTGATGTGAACATCGCGGCGCAAGTGGCCGTTCACCAGCGACCATAGCAGATAGCCCAGCAAGCTGAGCGCCAGGACCCAGGCAAAGGCCAGGTGCCAGATCCGGCCGTCGGCCAGGCTGTAGCGCGATGGCAGGGTGGCCCAATACGGAATCGCGCGGCGGCGCACGACGCCGTCCTGGTCCGTCCAGATGCCCAGCCATCCGGTCGTGTCGATTTGCCATGTGCCGATCCGCAGCATTCCGGCATTGCCGCGCTGGCCGATCTCAAGCCAAGCGTGATCGAAGTTCGCGCCGAATTCGCCCCAGTAGAGCCGAGGATGGGCGTTGAAGATCATCAGCCCGCTCATCAGCAGGATCAGCAATGCCAGCGCGTTCACCCAGTGCCAGATGCGAGTGGAAAGGCGATGGCGGCGCACAACCTCGCCGCCGCGCGGCACTTGCATGGCGGCATCGCTTGCTTCGCCCTGTCGCTGATCGTGCCGCATGGTCGCCATTGCGAGACCTTACTCCCCAATCCAGTGCATGGCCACTTCCCTGCGGTGCGGACGGCGGCGATGTTCGGCAAGGTAGATGCCCTGCCAGGTGCCCAGCCGCATCTGCCCGTCCAGCACGGGGATCTGCAACGTCACCCCGGTCAGCGTCGCACGCAAATGCGCGGGCATGTCATCGGGGCCTTCGTTATCGTGCAGGTAGCCGTCGCCCTCGGGCGCAAGGCGTTCCAGCCACGCCATCAGGTCGGTGCGCACTTCGCGCGCGGCGTTCTCCTGGATCAACAGCGAAGCGGAAGTGTGCCGGCACAGCAGCGTCAGCAGGCCCTCCTGAATGCCGCCCTCGGCCAGCCACGCCGCGACATCGCGCGTGATCTCCGTCAGCCCGCGACCGCTGGTGGCGATCGTCAAGGTCGTGCTGGCCTGTCTCATCCTTCGCTGCATGAGCGTTTGCGCCACGCCGCGCAAGCTTGCCGGCATCGCTGCTTGCGACCGCGAAACTGCGCGGCTACGTCTCGCACTTGCAGCACGATGCCTGGCGCGACGGACGCGTGGAGATCGGCTGCCTGGTGGATACAAGGACCTTCATGCCCCCTTCCCCGTCGCGAGCGCCTTTCCCACAGTCATCGCGCGGTACAGTCTGATGACGCGCAAGCGCATGTTCCTCCGGGCATTGGCGGGCATGGCGGGTGCCGCCGCGACCAGCCTGATCCTGGTCGGGCAGCTTGGGCGAACGCACCACACGCTGGACCAGTTCAACGTCTTCATCCCCTTGCTGCTGCCGGTATTGGCGCTAGCCTTCGCCATATGCCTGCGCCTGCGTGATCGCGCCGGCATGGCGATGGCGGCGATCGGGCTGGCGGTGGGCGGCTTCCAGCTGGGCGGCGCGACGCTGAGCGGGGCGGCCCGCGATATGCGCAGCGATGGCCCGATGATCAAGGTGATGACGCTCAGTACGTTCCACGCCAATCCCCGGCCGCTTGATCTGGTCAAAGTGGTGAACGACCTCGATCCCGATATCGCTCTGCTGCAGGAAACGAACGGCACGCCATCAATGATCGTGGGGCTGCTGCTGCCCCGTCATTATCGCCTGCCGTCGTGCACCGGCATGCCGTGTTCGCTTACGATCCTGTCGCGCTGGCCCTTGCGCAAGGTGAAGGTCGACCTGCCGAAGCACAGCGCGCATCCCGATCTGGTGATGGCGGATGTGGCCGCACCCTTCGACACCCTGCGCGTGGGCGATGTCCACCTGAAGCGACCCTACGTGCAGGGCGCGCAGGACGTGCTGATGGCGACAGCGGCGATCGCCCGCGCCAACAGCGGCGGCCCGCTGATCCTGGGGGGAGACTTCAACGCCGCCACCGCCACGTTCGGCCTGGCCCAGTTCGCCCAGGCGAGCGGCTTGCGCAGGCAGGACGGCTTCGTGCCCACCTACCCCGCAAACCGCCCGCTGCCCGCATTCACCGGGATCGACCATATCTACGCCAACGGGCGTTGGTCCCGAATGGGGTGCAGGCGCACTGCGGCGGGCGGATCGGACCACTACGGCGTCTTGTGCCGGCTGCGCTGGCGCGCGCGCTGAGCGCGATTGCCCTGCCCGCGCACTGCGTTTAGCAATGCCGCACCGCCTGTTTTTCCCTCTGCCCTTTTCACCACCACAGGATCGCGATGACCCAGAGCGCTGCGCCCGAGCTGTACTACCTGGAATACTACGAGGAATTCCTCGCCAAGGTACGCCAGCTCTCCCGCATGATCCAAGGTGACGGCTGGAACCCGGAATTCGTAATCGGCGTAGGCCGAGGCGGCTTGGTGCCCGCGGTCTATATCTCGCACCAGCTGGGCCTGCCGATGCTCTCGATCGACCATTCGTCGCGCGTACCGGGGTTTGCGGACGAATTGCTGGAAAAGGTCGCGACCATGAGCGCGGCGGGCAACCGGCTCCTGTTCGTGGACGATATCAACGATAGCGGCAGCACGATCGAATATATCCGCCAGCTTCTGGAAGGCAGCGGCGGCGCGCGCGGCAACTTGCGATTCGCGGTATTGATCAACAACACCGCATCGCGCTCGAACGTGGATTATCACACAGACAGCATCGACCGCGCGGAGGACAAGCGTTGGTTCGTGTTCCCCTGGGAATCCGTCAGCGCACGCGATGTTCTGCTGGATGAAGCCCAGGCCATGCCCGATCGCCTGACCTGACCTGACCTGGCTTGACCGGACCGGATCAGCGAAGGCTCATCCGGAACCGCGCCAGTCTTTCCACGGCGTCGTCCAACGCGTCATCCGGCTTGGTGAAGCACAGGCGCAGCAAGTGGCTTGGACCGCGCTTTTCCTCGTAAAGCGCGGAAATCGGGATCGTCGCCACTCCGGCTTCACGCACCGCGCGGTCGCTGAACGCAGCGTCCGTCACCGCGACGCCCGAAGCGGCCAGATCGACGCACAGAAACCATGTGGCGGCGTTCGGCAGTACCGTGAACCCGGCTTGCTCCAGCCCCTGGCGCAGCCGCGCCCGCGACATGGCCCAGCCTTCGTGCTGTCCATTGAGGACATCATCCATCCCCAGCCCTTCCGCCACGGCCCATTGCAGCGGCACGGCGCTGGTGAAGGTCAGGAACTGGTGCGCCCGGCCAAGCGCCTGCGCAATCGCGCCGGAGGCCACCATCCAGCCGATCTTCCACCCGGTCATCCCGAATAACTTGCCCGCCGAGCCGACCTTCACGCCTCGCTCGCGCATGCCCGGCATCGCCAGGATCGAGCGATGGGGCTGGCCATCGAAGCGCACGCCCTCCCACACCTCGTCGCTCAAGACCACCAGATCGTGGGCAACGCAGAGGCGTGCCAACTCCGCCAGCTCGGCCTCGGTCGCGGCGGTACCGGCGGGATTGAGCGGGTCGTTCACGATCAGCATGCGCGTTCGCGGGCCGATCGCCTGCGCCAGCAAGTCCAGCGGATAAGCAAAGCGCGGCGGCGCGAGCGGCACGAACACCGGCACTCCGCCGGCGCGGCGAACCAGCGGCGCGTAGGCATCGTAAGCCGGTTCGAACACGATCACCTCGTCGCCCGGCTGCACCAGCGCAAGGATTGCCGACGCGATCGCCTCGGTCGCCCCCGACGTCACGATCACCTCGTCCGGTTGGAGGGACAAGCCCTGACGAGCCGCATAGAACGCGCAGATCGCCTCGCGCAGCTCCGGCAAGCCTCCGCTGGGGGGATACTGTGCGGAACGGTCCTGCAGGGCACGGACCGCCGCCTGCTGCAAGGGCACAGGGCCACCGCCTTCTGGAAACCCCTGCCCCAGGTTGATCGCCCCAAGCTCTCGCGAAAGCGCGCTCATCCGCTCGAATACGGTGGTGCCCATGGCGGCATACAATGGGTGGACGTGGCGCAAGATCGACATGATGCATCCGCGCATAGCCATTCCGACACGATCCAGTCAGCGGTTTTCGCGATTGGATCGCCTGACGTTCCGCCGAACGGAAAATGCGCTTGGACACGGGTAACACACCAGCGATTCGGGCCGAGTGGCCTCGGACAAGCCTCCTCCCGCGGCGATGCCGGGACTAACACCTCCAAAGGCGCGCCAGTTCGATCACAGTGAACGATTGCGCTAACTTGTCATTCAGCGCGGTCGGCCTACATTAGTGCGGCAAAAGGACTCCGAAAGAACCCATGAACGACGATCAACCCAACGGCAATCCCTGGGTGAAGAGCCTCCTTGTATGGGGCGGCATCTTCCTTGCGCTCCTGATGGTGGTCTCGATGTTTGGCTCGCGCAGCGATGCCGGGCAGGCAATCCGCTACTCCGATTTCCGCTCCAAAGTGGCGGGAGGCACGGTAGCGGAAGTGCAGATCGGCACCGATCGGATCGTCGGCAAGTACAAGAATGGCGATTCGTTCAGCACCATCCCCATCCCGAACGACACCACGCTGCCGCAGCTGCTGCAGCAGAATGACGTGAGCTATGCGGGCAAGGCGGCTGACGAGCCCAACCTGCTACTGTACATCCTGGTGCAGGCCCTGCCTTTCGTCCTGATCCTGGGCGTCGCGTTCTTCGCGCTGCGTCAGGTGCAGAAGGGCGGCGGATCGGGCGCGATGGGCTTTGGCAAATCGAAGGCCAAGATGCTGACCGAGCGTTCGGGCCGCGTCACCTTTGACGACGTCGCCGGCATTGATGAAGCGCGTGAAGAGCTGGAGGAAATCGTCGAGTTCCTGCGCGATCCCACCCGCTTCTCCAAGCTGGGCGGCCAGATCCCCAAGGGCGCGCTGCTGGTCGGCTCGCCCGGCACCGGCAAGACGCTGCTGGCCCGCGCCATCGCGGGTGAAGCGGGCGTGCCGTTCTTCACCATCTCCGGTTCGGACTTCGTCGAGATGTTCGTCGGCGTCGGCGCCAGCCGCGTGCGTGACATGTTCGAGCAAGCCAAGAAGAACGCGCCCTGCATCGTCTTCATCGACGAAATCGACGCCGTGGGCCGCCATCGTGGCCATGGCTTGGGCAACTCCAACGACGAGCGGGAGCAGACGCTCAACCAGCTGCTGGTCGAGATGGACGGTTTCGAGGCCAACGAAGGCATCATCATCATCGCGGCGACCAACCGCCCTGACGTTCTCGACCCTGCGCTGCTGCGCCCGGGCCGTTTCGATCGCCAGGTCGTGGTGCCGGTGCCGGACATCGAAGGCCGCGAGAAGATCCTGGCCGTCCACATGAAGAAGGTGCCGCTGGCGCCGGACGTCAACCCGCGCGTGATCGCGCGCGGCACGCCGGGCTTTTCCGGTGCCGACCTTGCCAACCTCGTCAACGAAGCGGCCCTGCTCGCCGCGCGCCGTAACAAGCGTCTGGTCGCCATGCAGGAGTTCGAGGACGCCAAGGACAAGGTGATGATGGGCGCGGAACGTCGCTCCATGGTCATGACCGACGATGAGAAGAAGATGACGGCCTATCACGAGGCAGGCCACGCCATAGTCTCCGTGAACGAGGTGGCGTCCGATCCCATCCACAAGGCCACCATCATTCCGCGCGGTCGTGCGTTGGGCATGGTGATGCGTCTGCCGGAACGGGACAGCTATTCCTACCATCGGGACAAGATGCTGGCGAACCTGTCGGTCGCGATGGGTGGCCGCGTGGCGGAAGAGATCATCTTCGGGCACGACAAGGTCAGCTCGGGTGCGTCGTCAGACATCCAGTACGCCACCAGCCTGGCGCGTAACATGGTCACCAAGTGGGGCATGTCCGACAAGCTGGGCCCGCTCCAGTACGAGGAGCAGCAGGAAGGCTACCTCGGTATGGGCGGATCGCACCGCCTAATGGGTTCGGATGAGACCAACAAGCTGATCGACACTGAAATCCGCCTGCTGGTGGATACCGCGCATAAGCGCGCAACGGATATCCTCCAGACGCAGGCCGAGAAGCTGCACCTTCTGGCCAATGCCATGCTGGTATATGAAACGCTGACCGGTGACGAGATCAAGCAGCTTATGGAGACCGGTGAGATCGATCGCCCCAATGAGCCCAAGGGTCAGAGCCGCTCCGCCCCGGTGCGCGGCTCATCGATCCCCAAGACTGGCAAGCGCTACTCTGGCGGGGCCGCTCCTCAGGGAGCTTGAGGCTCCGACACCAGATAGTACGACAACGAAAAGGCCGGGA
>NZ_CAXYKL010000177.1:0-4624 GCF_964277725.1 uncultured Novosphingobium sp.
CAGGCGCGAAGGCGGCCTCGCCATACGAAACGGAGGCAGCATGATCGCCCAGAGGCGTGAGCTTGCCCGAGCGGACATCCAGCAGCCAGAGATTGGATTTCTGGACCGACACGTATTGCTGGACAAGGGCCGTCTTACTGTCCGGCGAGAAGCCCGCGATCTGCCAGCCGCCGCCAGCCAATTGCGCCACCATCCTGTCGGACTTGGGATTGAGCGGATCCATCACGTAAAGATCGGTATCGGTGCCGTTGCGGCGGGTAGAGCTGTAGCCCACCAGCTTGCCGTCATCGCTCCAGGTGCCAAATTCGTTACGGCTCTTGCCGTCGGTCAGAAGTTGTAATTGGCCTTCGGCGACGCGGTATATCTGAAAGAATTCGTTCCCGCCGGTGTCTTTAAGCACCAGCAACGTGCCACCCACGGGGGAGGGATGTGCGCGGACCGGCTCTGCTTCGAAAGTGATCTGATGACGGTCCATCATCGGGCCTGCCACCGCGTGCAATTGCGCGGTATTGGCAAAGCGGGTGGCGATGATCAGGTTGCCGGTGCTGGCGTCCCAACCCTGCACGACGGCGCTGCGGCTTTCGCCATACGGCCGCATGGCAGCGGGGATATCATCGGGGACGGACGGTATGCCATCGGCCACAAGCGCTGCAGGCTTCGAGGCCTCCGCCTGGGCGGTGGAGATGGGTAGTAAGGCGGCGGCGGCCAGCAACAGCTTTTTCATGAGCAATCGTTCCCCTGTTATGACCCACAGGTCTGCGGGCTGGACAACTCATTCGCAAGACCGTGATTACGTGACTATCGCACACGTAAGCTTTGCCGCTTGCGCGGTGAGCGCTTCAACGGAGACCGAAGAAACGTTGAAGAAATCCCGGCTTTTCCATGGGCTGGATCGGTCCGTGGACCCAGAGCCTCATCGGGCCATCCTGTCTAGGGCGCGATGCGCTGGAGTTGTAAGGGCGAGAGTTCTTGCCGGCAGGCGATCGCATGGTGCCATTGATTCCTGAATAGAGTGGGTGAAAAACACAATGCAGGGCAAATGCGGAAAGTTCCCGTATGCCCTCATGGACTTACTTTCACTGCGGACGTTGCTTTAAAACACCAGTTCCGTGCTAGCGGCCTGGATTGGATTATGCTGCGAAACGCCGGAGCCCACGGAGACTTCGCGATAGAGTGCCTCGCAGCGATCCAGCCAGCGATCGTGCGTGAAATGAGCCAGCACACGATCTCTGGCGGTTTCACGCGGAATGAGCATGGCTTGGTTGATGGCCGCCCCTAGACCCTTGGCATCGCCGGGTTCGGCCATGACGCCGGCCTCTCCGATCACCTCGCGCGCCGCACCCATATCGAATGCGGCGACGGGCAGGCCGCAGGATATCGCCTCTGCCGCCACTAGGCCGAACGGCTCGTCCCAACATGGCGTGAACAAGAACACGGATGCGCGGCCGATCTCGCGTGCCAGCGCTTTGGCAGGCAGGTGTCCGCCATAGCGGATGGTGGGGCCAAGCAATGGCTCCACCTCCGCCTGCCAGTAGCCCGGGTCTTCGATCGCGCCGAACAAGGTGAGCGGCACACCGGCGATCATCGCCGCCTGCGCGGCAAAATGCGGCCCCTTGTTCGGCGTCACACGCCCGCACCAAACCGCCTCGCCATTGCCGCGCGGCTGGAATGGCCATCGCCGCGGGTCGATACCGTTGTGCAGCACGGAGGCCTCCGGCGGAGCGCCATCAGGCCACCAGGCGCGCAATTGCTTTTGCGACGTCACCGTCAGCCGATGCCGCGCTGCGGGACTTGCCGCCACGAACCAGTGCAGCGCGTCGTAGGGGGGCACATGCAGCGAGGTCACCGTCGGGACCGCCGCTGTACGTTGCTCGGCCAGGGGGAAGCGGTGGAGGCTGTTGTTGTGAAGCACATCGAACCCGCCATCGGCAATGCGGTCGCAAGCGGCCTCGTATCCGGCATCGAGATGGGCGATCAGCGGCGGGGAGCCGCGATGTTCCGCCCAGGGGAAGGTGCGCTCATAATGTTCGGCCAGAACGGAATCGATGGTAAATCGCGGATCACTGTCGCCCGAGGCGAACAAGATCACTTCATGCCCACGCTCCTGCAACCCAGCCGCCAGTTGCCAGCAGTGCGCTTCCATGCCGCCTGCGAAGGGCTGGGCGATCCGCTGGCGGACATGGGCGAGGATCGCGATCTTCATGCCGTTTGCATGACCCGCGTCAGCCCATCCGGGGCATCGCCCTGCAACGCCAGTTCATCCTTCAGATAGCGCAGCACACGCGCGGTGTTGCAGTAAGGCTCATGGCTTTGCTGCGTGGTGAGCGCGAAGTCCGCAGCCGCCGGTTGCCGGACGATCCGGATCGCCTCACCGGGTTCATCCTCGATCAAGCCCATCAGCAAGAACGCATGAAGCCAGTGGCCCATCGTGCGATAGCCCCACTTGGATTCGAAGAGCTGGGCATTGCGCACCACGCTTTCGATGTGGTGGACGGGCGGCATATGATGGGGGTGATACTGGTGGTAGGCCAGCCCCCCTTTTATCCAGGCGATCGGAACGCCGGCCTGACTGACCGTCTTGCCAAAGTCCGTGTCTTCTCCACCATACCCGTAATAGCGCTCATCAAAGCCGCCGGTCGCCAGAAACGTCGCCCGGCGCATCGCGAAGTTCAAAGACCAGAAGCAGCGATAGTCCGGGCATATCTCGATGCCGCTGGGCGGCGGACCGCGCCGGTCCGAATGTTTCACGGCCACCGCGGCGAATTCGTCATAGGACCAGTCGTTACGGGTGGCGCCGCCGGGTAGGTACATTACCTCGCCCATCAGCAATCCATCCAAGGCGCCGCTGAGTTCGGCATAGTCTTCGACCAAGCGTGGGTGCGGGATGCAGTCCATGTCCAGAAAGACCAACAACTCGCTGTTCGCTGCCCGCGCCGCGAAGTTGCGTGCGGCGGCGAGGGGGAGTTGCTCGCCCTCCACGCGGATTTGCCTGATGGGGAAGGGGGCCTCGGGCAGATCATACGGTTCAGGCTGCATCACCGCCACGATCAGTTCGTCAGGCAGTACGGTCTGTCGTGAAAGTCCCAGCACGACGTTGACGAGATGTTCGGATCGGCCTTTCGCCAAGGTTACGACGGAAACGCTGGTCATACGGCGAAATTCTCCTGTGAGGGGATGGGTTTGGCCAAGGCCACCGGGGCGTCCCAAAGACGGCATGCCAGGGCTTCGAGCCAGTTGGCGGTCAGAGTTGCGGGCGCATCGTCGATCAGGGCCTTCTGCCGCTCCGGGAGATGAGACCGGGCCACTTCGCCCAGCGCCGCCGTCCAGGCATGGGCCGAGGACGGAAGATGCGGCAGGACTGTCGCCGCCCCGGCGCGGCCCAGAGCGGTGGCCTTATGATGCTGTTCATCGAAGTACCGCCACTCGGGAACGACCAGCCACGGGCGGCCAGCGGCTAATATCTGCTGGCAGGTGGTATTCCCGGCAGAAGCGATGACAATATCGGCTGCGGCGATATGATCGGCGGCGTCATCCACCCAGCCGCGATGCTCCAGGTTCGCCGGTTCGGTCGCGTGCCAGTCCCGCTGGACCTTGCCGATGGTGATCCAGCGCGCATCCGGTGTGGACCGGGCGCCTACTCCCAGAGGAGCGGCGGCAAAGCCATCACCGCCGCCGCCAGACAGGACCAGGATCATCCGCTCGCCCGCCGAGATGCCGATGCGCTGGCGGGCGACTTCACGCTCAGGCACGCGCAAATCCACGCCCAGACCACCGGCAAAGCAGGTCTTGTCCCGCATTGATTTGCTCCAGTCCGGCTGGGCAAGGTCAAGATGGAAAGGCGCAAGCAGCCCGGCGGCCCCATCGTAGGCGGCGCGGTGGCCGGGATCGCTGCGATCGCCATGCTGCAGGATTTTTACGTGAGGGACCGAGCAGATGCGGGCCAGTTGCGAGACTTCAGCCGAGACGTCACAGATCATCAGTGCAGGGTTCGCCGAGGCAAACCATCCTGCCAGCGTCCCCATCGCCTGCCGGATGCCTGGCCAGCCCAGCGGCGCGCAATGAAGTGTCTCAGGCGTCGCCACCCAATCCATGGTGCCTGCCTCATCACCCGAAGGTTCGAACAGCGATGGAATGCGCGTCACGGTGGCCTGCGGAGGCAGGGCGGGTAAGATATCGTCGCGCGCGCTAAAGATCGTCAGCGGACGATCCGCTGGCAACGCCGCCGCGATCGCCGCGCACCGTTCTGCATGGCCACGCCCCTGGTGGTGAACGAAGTACCCGAAAGGACGCTTCATGCCGCTTCAGGGAGAAGAGAGGGGACGGTGATGCCAAGGCTCGCCAGGCCTTCCAGCACTCCGGCGGCATGATGGTCATGGACCCGTAGCAAGCCGGGGCGTTCAGGCAGATCGTCCAACTCCGAGCCGGCATTGCCGACCACGATTGCGCGGCCACATGCCGTCAGCATGTCGACATCGTTGCCGCTGTCACCCGCCGCCACGCATTGCGCCAGGCTGAGCCCCTGGCTCTGCGCATAAGCCGCAATCGCCGCCGCCTTTCCGCCATTCGGGGCAAGGACATCGATCAGGCGGCCATGGGAAAAGACTACCCGGGCCGATTGGCCAGC
>NZ_CAXYKL010000178.1:0-3178 GCF_964277725.1 uncultured Novosphingobium sp.
TCGATGCGGATGTCGCAGCGTCGCCTTTCTGGAAGTCGACCGCACCCGACATTCTTAAGCCCAAGGGCGGCGTGGTGGCACTTGCGGCGCATCGTGCGGCGTTCGAGCAGCGTTTCTGCACGCCGGAATTGTCTGGCGGAGCCGCCTGGATCTGCACTTGGAAGTGTGCCCTGCGGCTTT
The DNA here is from genome assembly GCF_964277725.1 of uncultured Novosphingobium sp. Lineage (NCBI taxonomy): Bacteria > Pseudomonadati > Pseudomonadota > Alphaproteobacteria > Sphingomonadales > Sphingomonadaceae > Novosphingobium > uncultured Novosphingobium sp. The sequence continues at coordinate 181 of NZ_CAXYKL010000178.1, forward strand.
GGCCCGATAGTCCCAGCTTCTCCAACCAGGTCCTGCGATATTGGCGCATGCCGGAAGGCCTGGATCGCGAGATGGGGCTGCCTGTTCATCGCGCTTTTCCCGACGCCTACGTGACGGCACATCATCTGCGAGACCAGTTGAACGAGGCGGGGCTTGAGACTCTTCTAAAATGGAGCGCCGAGCCGGGCCTGCTGCCCCGAGTACCCGCAGGGCCGGACCGCGGCAGATACTGGGGCGCGCTGGACGATGCCACCTTGCGCCGTCTCGCCGCTGACCGCGACGAGGATATTCGCTTTTCGGCAGAGACGGAATTGCGAGGCCGTGATGGGCTTGTCGGCTTGGAACGCGAGGTTTCCGCGCAGGGCCGGTTGCTATGACATCAAATCGCGCTAGTCGGTGAAGTCGAGAGACCTTCGCCCCACGCTGATCAGCGCTTCCATATCCGCCATATGGGCATCTTCGCCATCACACGTGGGTGCGAGCTCATCCGCTTTCGTTTCGACGCGGGCACTCGCCGTCAAGGTGCGGTGGACGGGGCAGCGATCTGCAATCTCAAGCAGGCGGGCGCGCTGCTCTTCCGTCAGATCACCGCTGAACGTGATGTGGCGTATGAACAGGTCGGCGGGCTTGCCGCCCTGCTCACGCCGATGGCCCACCGCCGTGCGAATATCTTCAACAGGCCATCCCTTTTGATCGGCATAGAGCCGCAAGGTCATAGTGGTACAGGCGGCAAGCGCCGATCCCAGTAGCTGATACGGGTTGGGCCCAGAGCCGAGACCGCCGGCGCTTGTGGGTTCGTCAGCGAAGAATTGCACGCCGCCGCTGGATATTGCGACCTGGAACCGCCCCTCGCCCGTCTCGCGACCGATCGCCTGGTCTAGCTTGTCGTTTCCGTCAGACATCTGCAGCGTCCTGTGTTGCTCCGTCGCTCATGCAATCGCCGGGTGGCAAACGAATGTCAAAGTGCGCTGCGGCCCGATCGAAAGGCAGGCGCCCCATACGGCTAGCTTTGCACGCTCCCATGGTCTGACTGAAAGGGGGCACGAAAGCAGCCTCGCAGTTCCCGGACCGGCCACTTGTCTGTACCGACTCCAAGAAGAACTTGATAAAAGTCAATAACATGCCCCCAGGGGCAATTTGCCAGTTCAGGATCAAATCAGTTCTCAACCCGTTCCCGCTTGTACAAAAAAGGGGACCGCCTTGAACATTTTACATTTGGCGCTGGGCGGTTGTCTTCGAAAGCCGCCCGTCCATTACGGCCTAACCGCCGACACGGGCGGCCACATCGCCTATGTTCTTGAAGTTGCAACCCATCAGGCACAGCATGCCGATGTCAGCGGGGTGACGATTGTCACGCGTTTGTTCGACGATGGGAAGCTCGGCTCAGTGCATGCCCAGCCGACCGAGCACATCAGTGAAAAGCTGACGATCCACCGCATCGCCACATCCAACCGCCGGTACATCGAGAAAGAGCAATTCTCGGCGGAGCTTCCCGCTTTGATAGAGGCGTTCTGCGAGTATCTTTCCCAACAGCCTGAGCGACCCGATGTTATCCATGCTCACTTCGCGGACGCCGCCAGTATAGCGCGTGAGGCAGAGCGGCGGTTCGGCATTCCATTCATCTACACACCCCATGCGCTTGGGATCGACAAGCAGGCCGAAACTGGCGCTTGCGATAGTCTGGTAACCCGCATCGAGGCAGAGCGTGCGGCAATCATCAGTGCGGCGGCGATCATCGTTTCAACCGGGGACGAGGCGGAGCGCCAGATCGGTCGCTACGGCGTGGCAACAGGCGATCGCGTCCGCATCATCGCGCCGGGCGCTCCTGCCCACTTCGCAGGCGCCGGGCCGACGGTTGTCGATCGCATGGCGGAATGGCTCGATCAGCCCCAGCTTCCGATCATCTTGGCAATCGCCCGCCCCGTTCGAAAGAAGAACCTGATCGCCTTGGTCCGCGCTTACCTGGCGGACGAAAAACTTCGCGCTGCGGCGAACCTTGTGGTGCTTGCCGGGCAGCACGGCCTGGCCTCGGGTGAAGAGCGCGTTGTTATTGACGAACTTACCGCGCTTTGCGCGACGCCCGAAGCTCGCGGTCATGTCATGCTACCGGCCGACCACGATTCCGCCGATGTCGCCGCGCTTTATGAAAGAGCGTCCGAGGGTGGCGTGTTCGTCAACCCAGCCCTCCACGAACCCTTTGGGCTAACATTAGTGGAAGCGGCGGCCGCAGGCGTGCCGGTTGTCGCCACTCGCAACGGCGGCCCGCAAGAGATCGTCGCCACGATCGGTCATGGCATCACCGTAGATCCGCGTGACGAGGGCGCCCTTGCAACGGCCATCCGCGCCATCGTGCTAGACCCGGCGCGTCACGCCCGGCTGGCTGGCGCCGCGCGACGCGGACATCGGCAGTATTCATGGGATCGGTATGCGGCTCTGTCCGTTGAGACCTATCGCGAGTGCAACCGGCCAAGGCTGCTCATCAGCGATATCGACAACACCCTGACCGGCTGCCGGAGTTCGGCATTTGCATTCGCTGGATGGCGGACGCGGTCGACCCTGCCCTTCATCGTCGCCACCGGGCGTAGCTTGGCCGCGGCACAAACTATTCTCAGGCAATGGGGCTTGCCGATGCCTGACGCCTTTATCGTCGATGTGGGCACCCGTCTCATGATCGCGGACGGCAAGGGCGGTTGGCGCGAATGTGACGACTATGCCCGCCTCCTTGATAACGGCTGGGATCGGAACGCCGTTCATCGCGCTTTGGCGACACTTCCGTTGAGCCCGCAGCCCGCCGAAACCGAAGGGCCGCACAAGATCAGCTTCTTCGGCAATGAACGGGATGCCAATGCGATCCGCCAAGCGCTGGCAGCGGCTGGCCAATCGGCCCGGGTAGTCTTTTCCCATGGCCGCCTGATCGATGTCCTTGCCCCGAATGGCGGAAAGGCGGCGGCGATTGCGGCTTATGCGCAGAGCCAGGGGCTCAGCCTGGCGCAATGCG
>NZ_CAXYKL010000179.1:0-9319 GCF_964277725.1 uncultured Novosphingobium sp.
TGTCCCAAGCGTCCGGCCCCATCGGCGGCATCGCCTCGCTTTCCAGATCGAAGCCGTCGATGAAGCTGTCGCCGGTCCCTGTCAGAATGACCACGCGATTGGCAGTGTCTTCCGCCACGTCCCGAAAGGCCAAGCCTAGGTCGCGGTGAAGTCCGCCCCAGAAGCCCCATAGTGCGGGGCCGCCCCGAGTATGAAGACGCATCTCCAGGATGCCGTCTTCGCGCCTGAACGCGATATTGTCGTAGCGGCTGAAATAATCGGGTTGGGGCATCCTCAGACTTCTCCTGATACGTATCGCACCCACGACGTTCGTTGCGCCGCAGTGCAATGAAGTCGGCACGCCCTACGCTGTGGCATCACGAATTGGACGCATTCCCCGAAATCGATGCTTTCGTAAGGAGCCGATCCGCTCTGGATAGCGGGTCGGCTCCTTGCGTTATCAGGCCGCGGCCACGGGCTTGCCATCCCAGTCTTGCCCGGCAGCAGCGCGCTCTTCCAGTAACTTGGCCGGCTTCCAGCGATCGCCGGAAGCGGCGTGGTTGGTGCGAACGATCTCCAGCACCTTGTCCAGGCCCTTCTGCTGCGCCCAGAACATGGGGCCGCCCCGATACTTGGGAAAGCCATAGCCGAAGGCATAGGTCACATCGATGTCGCTGGCGCGTTGTGCGATGCCTTCTTCCAGAATCTTTGCGCCTTCGTTGACCATCACGCCCAGAATGCGATCGACGATCTCCTCGTCGCTGATTTCGCGGCGGGTGATGCCCTTGTCTTGTGCGATCTTGATCAGCATGTCTTCGACCAGTGGATCGGGCGTGGCATCGCGGCCGTCATACTTGTAGTAGCCCGCGCCGGTCTTCTGGCCCAACCGTCCCGCCTCAACGATGCGGTCGGCAAGCGGGGTATAGCTGGGCGAATTCGGATCGAGCGTACCGGCTTCGATACGACCCTGCCGCATCCGATAGCCGACATCGAGACCGGCCATGTCGCGCATCAGGAAGATGCCCATGGGGAAGCCGAAGGCCTTAAGCGCATTGTCGATCGACGAAGGCGTGGCGCCCTGTTCCAGCAGATGCTCGGATTCTGTGCCATAGGCCTTGAGCATGCGGTTGCCGATGAAGCCCTCGCAGTTGCCCGCCAGAACCGGAACCTTGCCGATCTGCTTGCCGAATGCCATCACCGTGGCGATCGTCTCGGGCGACGACTTGGAACCGCGCACGTTCTCGAGCAGCTTCATCACGTTGGCGGGCGAGAAGAAGTGCGTGCCGATGACATCTTCGGGCCGCTTCGTGGCCGAAGCGATCTCATCGATATCCAGTGCAGAGGTATTGGTGGCAAGGATCGCGCCGGGCTTGCACACTTCGTCCAGCTTGGCGAAGATTTCCTTCTTCACAGCCATGTTCTCAAACACGGCTTCGATCACGATGTCGCAGTCGCGGAAGTCGGCATAGTCCAGGGTCGGCGTGATCAGGCCCATGGCCTTGTCCACCTGCGCCTGGCTGCGTGAGCCGCGCTTGACCGAAATGTCGTAGTTCTGCTGCACCTTCGAAAGGCCGGCGTCGATCGCTTCCTGCTTCACCTCGAGCAGCACGACCGGCAGCCCAACGTTGACGCAGCTCATCGCGATGCCACCGCCCATGGTGCCGGCGCCAATGATGCCGACCTTCTTGATCGGGCGTGGCTTCACGTCGGCAGGCAGGTCGTTGACCTTGGCCGCCTGGCGCTCGGCAAAGAACAGGTGAACCTGCGCGGCGCGGCTCGGTGCCTCCAGGCAGACCTTGAACGCCTCCTTCTCGAATTGCAGGCCTTCACGCGGACCCAACGTGCACGCCGCCTCGATGCAGTCGACGATCTTGAAGGGAGCGACCATGCCCTGCCACTTCTTCGCGCCCGCTTTGCGCTCTTTCTCGAAGATGGCAGGATCGACGTTCTGCACTTTGTCAGTACGCTCTACCGTCTTGGGGAAGGGGCCGCCCTCTGTCGCGCGAGCCCTTGCGAAGTCGATCGCGGCGTCCAGCACCGGACCATCGGTCACTTCATCGATCAGGCCCAGTTCCTTGCCCTTGGCGGCGCTGATGTGCTTGCCGTTCAGGATCAGATCCAGCGCGATCTCGGGGCCGGCGATGCGCGTGGTGCGCTGCGTGCCGCCACCACCGGGCAGCAGGCCCAGGTTGACCTCGGGAAGACCAATCTTGGCGCGCGAAGCGGCGACGCGGAAAGGCGCCGCCAGTGCCAGTTCCAGGCCGCCGCCCAGCGCATGGCCATCGATCGCGCAGACTACCGGCTTCTCGCTGTTCTCCATCATCTCCTGGATCTGCAGCAATTCCGGGCCCTGCTTGGGCTTGCCGAATTCGCGGATATCCGCGCCGGCGACGAAGCGATCGTTCGCGCCGATCACGACGATGGCCTTCACTGCCGAGTCTTCCTGTGCCTGCTTCAGGCGCAGGACCATGCCCTCGCGCATCGGAAAGCCGAGCGCGTTGACCGGCGGGAAATCGATCGTCAGGACCGCTACATCGCCGCGCACATCGTAACGGACGGCGTCTTCAGGATTTAGGGACATGGGGTCGCTTCGCTCCAGGAATGACAACAAATGATGCATTGCGGCCTGCCAAACCCGATGGCTCTTGTCAGCTTGCACCGCATGTAATCTGGTCCAGACTGACGAACATCACGTGTGCGATCAAGCCCGAGAGGTCGTGGGTTGCGAACCGGGCGAGGCTGGGTCATCCCTACGCGATAGCGGCTGAGACGCGCGAGAGGATGCACGGCCATGGAGAGCAATCCGGTGCGATTTGACGGACGCGTCGCGCTCGTCACGGGGGCGGGCGGCGGCATGGGCCGCGCTTACGCCCTTGAACTTGCGCGCCGTGGTGCGGCGATCGTCGTCAACGACTATGGCGGCTCGATGATGGGAGTGCCGGGCGATGTCGCGCGTGCGCAAGGTGTGGTCGACGAAATACGCGCCGCCGGTGGTAAGGCCGTGGCCAACGGTGATGCCGTGGGTGACGAGCAAGCGGCTGCATGTATGGTGGCGCTGGCCCTGGAGCTTTTCGGTCGGTTGGACATTCTGATCAACAATGCCGGGATCGCCGCGCCGGGACCGATCACGCAGACCAGCGCTCAGCGCCTTGCCACGGTTTATGCGACCAACCTGATCGGTCCGCATCTACTGATGCGCGCCGCCTGGCCCGTGATGGCGGAACAGCGATACGGCCGCATCCTGAACATCAGCTCCAATGCCGCGCTGGGGATCGGTGGCAATTCACCTTATGCCGCCACCAAGGCGGGCATGATCGGGCTGTCGCTGGATGCAGCGCTGGAAGGATCGGGGCATGGCATCCTGGTCAACGCCCTGATGCCATGCGCCTATTCGCGCATGATCGAAGCAGTGCCCGATCCCGAGTTCGTCGCCTGGATGCGAGACAACTTTCAGGCCGAGAAGGTCGTGGCGGCGGCTCTCTACCTGCTATCCGAGCAATCTGAAGTGACCGGCATGGTATTCTCCGCCGGGGCGGGGCGGATTGCCAGGCTGGGCTTCGTCGAAAACGACGGTATTATTGCCGAGGCGATCGATCCCGAGCAAGTCCGCACGTCGATCAAGCAGGTGGTTGATCTTGCCGATGCCCGCCCGGTCGGGTCGCAAGGCGACGAGATGGCGCTCTATACGGTCGCGGCGGATTTTGGACGGGAATCAGGACCGGGTCTGGCACGCGATGCGCTGACCTGATCGGATCATATATAACGGATCGGGCTCAGCACCGGGCCGGCGACATGCTGGCCTCCATCCGCGTGCACGACCTGGCCGTTGACGAAGCGCGCATCGCCAGATGCGAGGTAGAGAGCTGCGCCGCCGATGTCCTCCACAGGGTCGCCCATTCGGCCCAGGGGGAGTTGGCCCGTCATCACGTCGATCAGGCGCGCACGGCGTTGCTGTGCCACTTCCAGTTCCGGCGTGGAGGCGGCCGGGAGCAGCAGATTGGTGGTGATGCCGTACTGGCCCCATTCCACGGCGGCTGACCGCATCAGTCCGTTCAATGCCCAGGCTGCGCTGCCATATGCGGCCAATCCTTCTGCCGTGGCGATACCATAGCGATGGCCAATGAGGATGATGCGGCCTTCGCGCGCCTTCTGTAGAGCCGGAAGTGCCGTCCGCATCGCCGATGCGGCGGCGACCACGCCGTCCAGGGATCGGCGAAGCGCCCCTTCGTCGCAATCGACGAGCAAGGCAGGATGGGGCTCGCCTAGCGTGTTGCAAACCAGAATGTCCAGCTCGGCGGGATCGAACGTGTCCGTGATTGCGAACACTTGGACCTCTGCGCCCGCTGAACGCAGCTTTTCCGCGATGCCGCATCCGATCGCGTCATCGCCCACCACGACGGCGCGCTGCCCTTCCAGCAATAGCGTCATACCGCATCCTCCAGCACATTGAATTGCGGCAATCCCAGCAGGTTCGCGCCGCCATCCACGAACAGCGCCTGCCCGGTGATGAAACGGGCATGATCGGAAACCAAGCCGACGACGGCGGCCCCGATGTCTTCCTCTGACCGGCCATGGCGACGCATGGGATGCTGGCGCGCCATTGCTTCTCCGCGGGCCGGATCAAGCGCGATGAAGGCTTCGAATGTGGGGCTTAGTCCTGCCGGCAGCACCATGTTGACGGTGATGCCATATTGGCCCCACTCATTGGCCATCGTAGCGGTAAGGCCCCGCATTGCCTCTTTTGTAGCATTGTAGTGCGACCCGAACTTTGCGCCATAAACCCCATTGATCGAACCGAAATTTACGATCCGCCCGCCCCCTGTGGCCCGCATGAAGGGCAGGGCGGCTTGTGCGGTCCACAGAGAGGCGTAGAGGCCGCTCGCCAGGGTTTCGGCAAAAGCGGCCGATCGTCCGCCGTCCTCAAGCCGAGCCGATGGCGCGATCGATTGGGCGTTGTTGATCAGGATATCGATCCTGCCGGCGTGTGCGGCAGCCTCTTCGACCAAGCGCTTGGCTTCGGCCTCGATCGAGACATCGGCTGCGATGAACCGATGATCGCCGCCGATCTCGCCGAGCCGCGACATCACATTCGCACCTCGCGCAGCACTGCGGCCATTCGCGATCACGCTTGCTCCCGCATTTGCCAACGCCACTGCGATGCCTTCGCCCAGACCCTGAGTAGAGCCGGTAACGATGGCGACCTTGCCTGCAAGTTGTGTCATGCCACCATGCTCCATCGGCTCCGAAGGGAGCGCAAGGGATAGTATGAGAAGGCGCCGGCGGTATCATAGCCGCGATGACATCGCCTGCGCAGTTGAGATGAAAGGTAGGGTGATGGAAATACAGCAGGCCGATTTAGAGGGTTATCGGCAGCCGGAGCGGGTAGTGCCCCTTCCTGAAACCATCAGCCAGCAAGCGCGTGAGTTTCTGGCGACCCCTTCCTTCGCGCTGGAGCCCTTGCCCGAGACGAACGAGCCCGCGGACTGGGCCGCGCATATCGCCACTGTGGATCAGCGGATGGCTGAAATGCTAGCAGCCGTCACGTTTCCCGTCGATGTGACGGCGCATCCGGTCGAAGAGTGCGTGGTTTATGAGGCCACGCCGCAGAAAGGCGGCGTGACTGAGGATGGGGCGATCCTGTACTTCCACGGTGGCGGCTATATCTATGGACGAGGAGACGCGGGCGCGAAGATGGCCTCGTCTCTGGCGGTAGCGAGCGGATTGCCGTGCTTCTGCCCCGATTATCGGATGCCGCCGGAGCATCCGTTCCCCGCGGCCCTGGATGATGCGGTTGAGGCGTATCTATGGTTGGCTGACCGGGTTGACCCCGCTCGTATCCTGATTGCAGGCAATTCGGCCGGTGGAGGCCTTGCCGCCGCCTCGTTGCTGAAGCTGAGGGACATAGGCGTCACAATGCCGGCGGGGGCAATCCTTGCCACACCCGAGGCGGATCTGACCGAGGCGGGTGATACGTTTCACACTAACTACGGGCTCGATCGCGTGCTGGCGGAACGGTTGATGCCGGCAAACTTGCTTTACGCGAACGGACATGACTTGCGCGACCCCTACCTTTCGCCCGTGTACGGTACGTTCGATGGCTTTCCACCGGTCATGCTGCTGAGCGGAACGCGCGACTTGTTTCTCTCTAATACCGTACGTTTACACCGGGCGATGCGGCGTGACGGAGTTCAGGCATCGCTTCATGTGTGGGAGGCGATGCCACATGGCGGGTTCTTCGGCGCGCCTGAGGATGCGGAAATGCTGGCAGAGCAGGTTAGCTTCATCCAGAGCGTGTTATCCCCGAAGTAGGCGGGCAGGGGGCGTTAAGCCCCCGTTAGCACCGCGTTAGCGCGGCATTCCCAGCAGCCGCTCTGAGAAGACGTTGCGCATCACTTCGTTGCTGCCGCCCGCGATCGTCCATCCATAGAGATACGAGTCAGCCAGATCTCGGACTGCTGGCTGGTACTGCAAGCGCTGATCGCCTGCGCGGCGAGAATGGTCGCCAGATAGGGCACGGGCGCGGCGGCGCGCCTGTTACCTCGCAGATTGGAACCAGCGTATCGATCCCCAGGCCCAGGCTGCCGTGATCCTCTGCAAGAGAAAGCGTGGCCCGGCCTAGTTCGGTAGCGGTTGTTCATAAGGCGGCGAGCCTCCCTTAGGCCTTCGTGTGGTGCCGCAGCATGATCTCGGGCGTGGCTTGATCGGCCAGTATTTCTGCCTTGCTATCGCGCAGCGCGCTCAGATCGATTGCCTCTTGCAATCGATTTGTGCCTTTCGCATCCGCTTCTTCGCCACGAAGCGCGAAGGGCAAGCCGAGGCCCGACAATTCGCGCCGACGATGTCGAGCCTCGCGGTTCTCTCAGTTCTTTGCAGAGACTTTCTGGCCCAGTGGCCGAAGAACGTCGAAGCGGGCAGAGGTCTGGTCGATCGCATCCGTCATTTTCATCGTCGGCGCCGCCGCGAACAAGGAATGCAACAGGGCCTGCGGATCGTCCGTCTCCACTTCGTAGATCGCTACGAACTCCTGCACCGATCCGTCCGGCGCACTGCGCTCAAACCGTTCGCAACTGAGGAAGCCGGGCAAGGCGAGTACTTCGTGGACGTGGGTTTGATCATACCAGGCTTCATATTCCGCTTCACGGCCCGCAACCGCACGCGATGAAACTTCAAACAGGTAGCGCATCGTATCTTTCCTCTTCCTTGCCCGACCAGAACCGCAGCGGCAGGGCGAGCCAATGCAGCCGGGCTAATGTCGCCGAATTGGCGGCAACGTGCAGGCAGGGTCTAAACCAGACAAGCCTGTTTTCGAATAATCGCCATGCTGATTGTGGAGCATTGGCAGCTTGCGCAAGTGTGGGATGCGCGACAGTGTTGCTGCGATATGCGGTGAAAAGCGGGTCAATGGCATGATCTGGCGGCCGTGGGAGAGCGATATATGTCAGCTTTGATGGCGGCGCAGGACGATTCCTGGAGCCATGTCGGTTTTTCAGCCAAAGTCGCTCTCGCGTTTTCGGGTACTTTCATCGCGCTCGGTCTATTCGCAATCGGACCGGCGTTGCCGGTTCTCCAAGATCACTTCAGTCAGGTCCCGAACGCAGATCTTCTGGTGCAATTCGTGGGCGGTATCGTGCCCCCCGTTTTCGCCCTTGCGTCACCGTTCGCAGGGCGGCTGGTCACACGCTTGGGCGTGAGGACGGTCTATCTAGCGTCCCTGGCGCTGTTCCTGCTGGCGGGCCTTGGTCCGATGATCTGCAGTTCCCTTATCCAGATTCTGCCTTTCCGCGTTCTGATGGGACTTGGTGTGGCGGGTGCGTTCACGGCCGGGATGTCTGGGATTGCCCGGCTGCCGGAAAGTCAGCGCCATATCCTCTACGGTCTGGCCGCATTCATCGGCGGCGGGATCAGCATCGTGGCATTTCCCATGGTCGGCGCGCTGGCCGCGCAGAGCTGGCAACTGGGTTTTCTGGCATGCTTGCTGCTATTGCCAATAGGCTTTTTCGCGCTTGCCCTGCCGCGTCATAAGGGCACGCGGCAGGCATCCGAAAAGGCGGTTCCCCGTGTCGCTCCGCGCTTGGGCGGAGTGCCACCCAGCCTGTTGCTCCTCGCTGCGATCGTGGGGTGGACGATGGTGGGCAGTACCCTTTATGCGCCGTTTCTCCTCGCCTCAGTGGGTATCATCGACCCGTCGGCGGTTGGCAATATGTTGGCCATCACCTCGACCTTTTCGCTGGTCGGTTCCGGAAGCTACGGTTTAGTTCAAAAACTAGCCGGCACGCGTGGGGTAGTCTTGGTTTCACCCGTGTTGTGTGCCGCAGGCGGTGTGATCGTTTTCCTCGCCTCATCGTCCTTTCTAGCCATGGTGGGATTGTCGCTGATTTCTGTCGGCCTCTCCCTCTTTGGTTCTGCGGCATATGCGGCGGCGGTGGAGACGGTCGGTCCCGAGGGCGACAGCGGCGCGGCGACCGGGATGATGAGCTTTGCAATTTATCTGCCACAAGCACTGTTTCCCATGCTGGCGACGGCGATCGGCACGCGGTTCGGCCCGGCAAGCGTCTACTTGATGTTGGCCGTGTTGCTCACCGCCGGGTTCGCCTTGGTAGCATCGCGGCGACACGCCCGGCCCGCCGTCGCCATGGGAGCTGCCTGATCAGGCAGTCCCACGGCGGACGGTATCGTCAAACGCGGAAGCGCCGCCCAACTTCGTTCCGTCGGGCTAGAAGTGCCGCCTTCCGCTCCTCGGGTGTGACGATCGGCGTTTCCGGCGGCAGGTGATCGCGCAGGCTGGCCAGCGGCACCAGTTTGGTTTCCGGCACCGGGAAGCGATCGCTCAGATACCAGCGCCATTGCGCGTAACCTTCCGGGAAGCCGGAAGTATCCACCCAGTTGGGTACGCCGGGATCCTTGATCGACAGCACGATACGGACCTTGCCATCCGTATCGACGACGGCCTGCTTGTTGTTGATGGAGGACTGGTGGAACCGATAATCGGTCGTCTGATAGAAATAGTCTGCCAGCTGCAGACTCCAGTGCTTCACATCGGGAATCTCGGCCTCGATGATCAGGGCATCGTCCGGCTTGAGGTCATAAAGCATCTTCACATAGGCAGCGAGGGGATTGCCACCGATCTTTGAAACATCCTCGTCCGGCAGCCAGAAACGGTTGCGACCGACCGCGTCGTCAACCTCCTCGATCATGCGCATCCAGGTGTCTAACGAGAAGCGCGTCTGATAGGCGATGCCTTTCAGCCTCTGGCTGATGTCATCTTCGCTGAGCAGCAGGCTGTCTTCCGGCAGGATCTTCAGAGGTTCGATGTGGATCGTGGCGCCTTCCGCTCCTTCCC
>NZ_CAXYKL010000180.1:0-7691 GCF_964277725.1 uncultured Novosphingobium sp.
ATAGGCCAGATGCACAGCGTCAGCCAGGTCACGCGGGCCGCGGCTTGGCGGCGTTACGCAATCACCGGCTGGCTGCGCGCGCGATGACGAAGGCGCAAGCCGTGTGGCAGGACCCGGCCCTGCTGCCCCACGCGCTGGACGCGCAAGGCCGGATCGGCTTTGTTCACGTCGATCTCGACGCGGCGCGCCGCCTCGCCTTTCTGGATGGCCGCGCAAAATTCTGGACTGCCGACGGCCCACTGCTCCCGGCGCAGGACATTGCCGCCCTCGTCGCAAACGCACCGCCGCGCCGTGCGCTGCTCCACATGGCATTCGGGGGATCGACCTTGGCGGCGCGCCTCCTCGATGTTCCGGGCATCACGAGAGTTTGGCGAGAGCCGGCGATTGAGATCGCTTTGGCCGATGCCATCGCGCAAGCGGAAGTCGGCCCAACCACACCCCGCGTGATTGACGCCCTGCTGGCGCGGCCGGTGGCGGGCGAAACCGCGCTGAGCAAGCCGAGCAACTGGGCCAATGTGCTGGCACCGCACTGGGCCGCCACTGGAGCCCGCATAGCGCTGATGACCATGGCGCCGCGCCCCTACCTTGTCGCGGTGTTTCGCGGCGGGCGAGACCGGATCAGCTACGTGTTGCGCAGCGCCGACCACTTCGCGCGGATGGTGCGTGGTGGAGACGCCCTGCTTGCCACCGCCGCGCAGACATCGCCGCAAGAGCCGCCGTCGCTGCTCCCCGCCGCTCGCCTCGCGCTCGTCAGCCTGGACCTGCAATATCGCCTTTTCGCCAACGCTGGCCCGCGCCCAAGCCTGGACGCCGCCATCTTCAAGCGCGATCCCGTGGCAGGCGCGATGCTGTTGGCGCAGGCGCTGGAGTTGCCTTTGAAGGAGCCGCAAGTGGCAAAGCGCTTCACCGCCCTCGCCGATCGCCATGCCAAGGGAGGCGCCCCGTTCGATCCGGCACAGGAAAGCGCTCTGGACAATGAGGTAGAGCGCCACCACGGGTCCGTCTTCGCCCACGCCTTGGACTGGGCGGCCGAAGCAGGTCTGCGGTTCAGCTTGTCCCAACCGACGCCGCCCGATCGCGAGACTTGACCTGCACGGCGGATCGGCAACACTCGCGAACCGGATCGCGCATCGTCAACACAGCGCCTCGTCAAAAGGCTATTGGTCAATTCAAGGGGGATACTCCATGCACGCACGCCACGGCCTCGGCCTTGCCGCCATCATTCTCTCGCTTGCACCCATGGCGGCGGGCACTGCCGCGGCGGCTGACAAGCAGAGCCGCGCCCGCGCCGCCGCGATCGAGAAGCTCGCAACCTGCAAGGCGATCCGTGAAGATGCCGCGCGCCTTGCTTGCTACGATCGAGAAGCGTCCTCGCTCGTCGCCGCGGCCGACAAGGGGGAGATCAGCGTCGTCGATCGTGAACAGGCCAAGTCCATGCGGCGATCCCTGTTCGGCTTCAGCTTGCCCAAGCTTGGCCTGTTCGGTGGCGGAGACAATGACGTCAGCGACCAGGACGTGGCGAAACTGGACAGCACGATCACCACGCTCACCGCACTGCCGCGCGGTCGCTGGCAATTCAGCATCGCGGAAGGCGGCGCACGGTGGCAAACTCTAGAAGCGCCGACGCGACTCATCGATCCGCGCGTGGGTCAGAAGGTGCAGATCGAGCGCGCCGCGCTCGGCTCCTATTGGGTGCGGTTCAACGGCCAGAATGGTGTGAAAGGGCAACGGGTGAATTGATCGCAACCATTTGTAGATGAACGCGTTGTAGACACCCAAAACGGGGTACCGCGTTTACGTGACACCAGTGTGTCCTTTGCGCCACATCCGCACAATCTCTTGCCGGCGATAACGGCAAGCCCGTTGTATTAAAGCAATTTTGCCGCAACACCTTGAACATGGACGCGAGATGAACACTCGCGCCGGAGAGTGGACGAACAGGGTGAGGCGAACGCCTTGTGCGTCCGGGGCAAAGGACACACGACGTGAAATCATCGATAGCCAAGGCCGCCCTGCGCGGCGCCACCTGCCTGACCGTGATTGCGGTCGCCGGTTCGAACGTAGCATTTGCACAAGAGAGCCAAGACACGGCTCAAGTTCTGGCCGGTGAGCCGGCGCCAGCCGAACCGGATTCAATCATCGTTACCGGCTCGCGGATTGTCTCCCCGACAATTAACTCGGTTTCTCCGGTACAAGTCGTCAGTGCAGAGCAGATTCAGCAATCGGGCATCACGAATGTCCAAGACTTGCTCCTTGAAAACCCCGCTTTTGGCTCGCCTACCTTTGCACGTACAAACACTGCGTTCCTGACTTCAGGAACTGGCGTGGCGACCGTTGACCTTCGCAACCTTGGCACAGACCGTACGCTTGTCTTGATTAACGGGCGCCGCGTGGTTGCTGGCATTCCCGGTTCCGCTACGGTCGACTTGAACGTCATTCCGACCCAATTCATTCAGCGGATCGACGTATTGACCGGTGGCGCCTCATCGCTTTACGGTTCGGACGCTGTCGCTGGCGTGGTGAACTTCATCTACAAGGATAACTTTCAAGGCCTTGAAGCCAACGGCCAATATAATGTCACGCAACGTGGTGACACTCCTGGTTATCAGGCAAACGTAACGGCTGGCACCAATTTCTCCGAAGATCGTGGTAATATCATGATGCACTTCGGATACTCGAACGAAGGCCAGCTCCTCTCACGTCAGCGTAAGAATACGCAGCTCGACGACATCGATACTTTTGCTTTGACCGGAGATCCGGCTGGCTTTGGTGTTCCATTGGAGGGGCGTCTATCCGGGCTGCCTACGCAGGGCGTATTCACGGCCGGAGGGTGCCAATTCACCTTCAATCCGATCAATAACGCGCTTGAGCGCGGCTTCAGCTCCAATGGTGGACCGATCTCCCCTTCAGGGGCCACCGCTTGTGGCGTTCCCGCAGGCACAACGCTGCCGACGAGAGGTTTCAACCGTCAGGCCTTCCGCTCGATCGCGGTGCCGGTGCAGCGCTACATCTTCGCCTCCCGCGTCAAGTACGACCTGACCGATCACATCAAGTTCTTCGGCGAAGGCACCTATGTTCGCACTAGTGCGAACCGCCAGATCGAGCCTTTCGGCATTTCCACCGCCGGCTCGACGGGCATTTATCCCGCAACTGGCTCGATGCCGATCCAAACCCGCCTGCGTAACGCCGACGGTACTTTCAGCATCGTCAACAATCCGTTCGTACCGGCAGGTATTTTCGCTGCAGCGACTGATACCGATGGCGATGGCCTGCGCGATATCGGTTTCTCGCGTCGCTTGCTGGAGTTCGGAACGCGTAATAGTTCGACCGACCGTGACTTCTACCGTTTCGTGGTCGGTTTCGAAGGCGACATGCTGGACAGCAAGTTCCACTGGGACGTCTCCTATAACTACGGACGCACCAAGGAGAGTCAGGAGGGCAACGGTCAGGTCAATATCCTGAACTTCCGTAATGCCTTGGACGTCGTTCCTGCCGGCACCATCCCTGGCACCGTTGGGGCGCAGTGCGCCGATCCCCAGGCGCGCGCAGCGGGCTGTATTCCGGTCAATGTCTTTGGCCAGGGTACAATCAGCCCCGGTGCCGTCGCCTATATCCAGGCTAATCAGACCTTTCAGACCTCAATCCAGCAACAAGTTCTCACAGGTAATATCTCTGGCGAGTTGTTCAATCTCCCCGGTGGTCCCGTCGCGGTTGCTTTGGGCGTCGAATATCGCAAGGAAAAGAGCCGCGAAAATAATGACTCTCTGACAAACCAAGGACTGAATGGCGGCAACGCCCTTCCAGATACGGCCGGATCGTTCAACGTGAAAGAAGCGTACGGCGAGATCAATATCCCGATCCTATCCGACACGCCATTCTTCAAGTCTTTGAGCGTTCGTGCCGCTGGGCGTGTTTCCGACTATTCGACGGTTGGAACGGTCTATAGTTATTCAGGCGGCGCAGAGTGGTCGCCGGTCGAGGACATCAAGTTCAACGCGACTTATGCACGGGCAATTCGCGCGCCTAATGTCGGTGAACTGTTCCAGGGACCGGCGCAGACCTTCCCCACCGGACTTATCGATCCGTGCATTGGCGTTACCGCGACTGGTGGTGGCGTTCTGGGCGAAACCTGCCGTAGCTTTCCGGGCGTCGCCGCCAATCTGCAAAATGGTGTGACCGGCGGAACCGGCCTCACCTATGGCGGCAATCCGAATGGGCGGTTCGACATCAATCAGGCAGACTTCCAGGGCGTCAGCGGTTTCAACCGCGGCAACTCGAACCTGCGTGAAGAAAAGTCGACCAGCTACACGTTTGGCATGGTAATCAACCCTCGTTCGATCGAGGCACTTCGCAATTTTACTTTCCGTGTTGATTACTATAACATCAAGATCAAGGACGCGATCGTCGGTATTGATCGCCAGTTCATCTTGAACAAGTGCTTCGAAGAAGGTGACCAGAGCTTCTGCCAGTTCGTCCGTCGTCGGGCCAGTGCGACCTCGCTGAACAGCGCTGGCACTCTGGAATTCGTCGACCAGGCTTCGGTGAATGGCGGTGCCCTTGCATCCGAAGGAATCGATTTCACTTTGAACTACACGCAGCCAATCGACGGGTTTGCTGGCATATCGGGTCGCGTGAATTTCCGCGGAACGTACACTCGTCTGCTGTCCGCCTACACTAGGCCGATACCGGGCGATCCGACGCGTGACAATCTCAAGGGAGAAGTGGGCGCCGCCCGTGACCGCTTCACTACCAATCTGGGCTTCTCCAGCGAACGGTTCGACCTGAACTTCACGGGGACATACATCGGCAAGTCGTACGAAGACGATCAGTTCTTGGCTCAGTTCGATCTAGGGCCGAAGGACATCAGCGTCCCTGCTCAGTTCTATCTGGACACGCAAGCAACGTTCAAGCCAGCCGATCACTATGAGCTCTACTTCGGCGTCGACAACCTTCTGGATAACAAGGCGCCAAACCTGCTATCTGGCACAACCTTCAACACCACCGGTACGGACACCGATGCCGGCGTGTATGACGTGTTCGGACGTCGCTTCTACGTCGGCGCTCGCTTCCGCTTCTGATAAAGTAAAGACCTGATAAGGAGGGCGGCAGATCATTCTGCCGCCCTTTTTTATGCATTCTTGTATGTAGATCGGATCATTCAGAGAGGCGACGTACGCGAAAAGCACGTCCGCCAGCGACTTTGGCCGTATACCCACCCACCGGCCCGCGCTGGATAACTACGGTCTGGCCAACTTTCGGTCGATTTACAAAACTGGAGTCAATTTGACTCCACCGAGCCCCTGAGCTGAGACCGAACTGGATGCCGCCGTTGCTGTTCTGGCCAACGGACGAAACCTGCGCCTCGATGGTGTCTACGCGGTCCTGAGAAGCACCGTCTTCGGTCTCCCCAAAAAGCCTAAGCTTGGGAAGCGAAAAGCCGAACAACCCACGGCGTGCTTCTCGAATGGCGCCTTTATCGGCGACGACAATTTCCTGGCGTTGTTTAGCTACCGCCAAGGCCGCGACCGTGCGATCGAAGCAGGCAAGACGGGCGCTATCGGGCGCGACCCCCACGCACCCTAAAACCGCGCTCAACACTGCCACCTGCGGGATCTTTTCGGCCGTGAGAGCCACCGTCGATGTGCCTGCAGCCACTAAAAATACGGTGGCTGAAACGATCCTTTTCATTGCCTGCTACCCTTATGTCATCAGGAAGCAGACAATGAGCGGAAGACTGGCGGCAATCAATCGCTATGAACCCATCACTCCACGTTGATCGCCAAGGCGCCGTCGCCTTCGTCGATGTGGACGGTGGTGCCGTCGGGGATGTCTCCGGCGAGCAGCTTTTCGGCCAGCGGGTCTTGCAGGTAGCGCTGAACGGCGCGCTTTAGCGGGCGGGCGCCGTAGACCGGGTCGTAGCCGACACGGCCCAGCCAGCGCTTGGCGGCGTCGGTCAGGTCCAGCGTGATCTTGCGGTCCTTCAGCAGGTTCTGCACGCGGCCGACCTGGATTTCCACGATCGGCCCCATCTCGCCTTGGCCCAGGCGGTGGAACAGGATCACCTCGTCCAGCCGGTTGAGGAACTCAGGGCGGAAATGCCCGCGCACGATCTCCATGACTTGCGGCTCGACGGTCGAGACTTCCTGGCCCTCGTCCAGATTGGCCAGATACTGGCTGCCCAGGTTGCTGGTCAGGATGATCAGCGTGTTGGTGAAATCCACCACGCGGCCCTGCCCGTCGGTCAGGCGGCCGTCGTCCAGCACTTGCAGCAGCACGTTGAAGACATCGGGGTGCGCCTTTTCCACCTCGTCGAACAGCACGACCTGATAGGGCCGGCGCCGCACCGCTTCGGTCAGCACGCCGCCTTCGTCATAGCCGACATAGCCCGGAGGCGCGCCGATCAGCCGGCTGACGGCATGCTTCTCCATGAACTCGCTCATGTCGATGCGCACCATCGCGTTGTCATCGTCAAACAGGAAGCTCGCGAGCGCCTTCGTCAACTCGGTCTTGCCGACACCGGTGGGGCCGAGGAACAGGAACGAGCCCATTGGGCGGTTGGGGTCCTGCAGACCGGCGCGGGCACGCCGCACCGCCTTGGAAACCGCCGTGACCGCAGCGGCCTGACCGATCACCCGCGCGCCGATCGCGGCCTCCATGTTTAGCAACTTCTCGCGCTCACCCTGGAGCATCCGATCTACGGGCACGCCGGTCCAGCGGCTGACCACGCCGGCGATATCGTCCGCCGTCACCTCTTCGCGCAGCATCGCGTTGCCGGCCTGCGCTTCGGCTTCCGCCAACTGCTTTTCCAGCGCAGGGATGGTGCCATAGGAGAGTTCGCCGGCACGGCCCAGATCGCCCTGCCGCTGCGCCTGCTCCAATTCCAGACGCGCCGCATCGAGGTGCTCCTTCAACTTGCCCTCGGCGGCGATCTTGTCCCGCTCGTTCTGCCAGCGGGTGGTCAGTTCGCTCGACTGCTGCTCGAGATTGCCGAGTTCTGCGCGCAAGTTCGCCAGGCGATCCTTGGAGGCGGTGTCGCTCTCCTTGGATAGCGCCATCTCCTCGATCTTGAGCTGGATGATGCGGCGGTCAAGCTTCTCGATCTCCTCGGGCTTGCTCTCCACTTCCATGCGGATGCGGCTGGCGGCCTCGTCCATCAGGTCGATCGCCTTGTCGGGGAGGAAGCGGTCGGTGATGTAGCGGTTCGACAGCGTCGCCGCCGCCACCAGCGCACCGTCGGTGATACGGACGCCGTGATGGAGTTCGTACTTCTCCTTCAGGCCACGCAGGATCGAGATGGTGTCCTCGACCGTGGGCTCGCCGACAAAGACGGGCTGGAACCGCCGCTGGAGCGCGGGGTCCTTTTCGACGTACCTGCGGTACTCGTCGAGCGTGGTCGCGCCGACGCAGTGCAGCTCACCGCGCGCCAAAGCGGGCTTCAGCAGGTTGGAGGCGTCCATCGCCCCGTCGCCCTTGCCCGCCCCGATCAGCGTGTGCATCTCGTCGATGAACAGGATGATGTCGCCCTCGGCGGCCTTCACCTCGTCGAGCACGCCCTTCAGCCGTTCCTCGAACTCGCCGCGATATTTCGCGCCCGCGATCAGCGCGCCCATGTCGAGCGCCATCAGCTTGCGGTCCTTGAGCGTGTCCGGCACGTCGCCATTGGCGATACGCAGCGCCAGGCCTTCGGCGAT
>NZ_CAXYKL010000181.1:0-5260 GCF_964277725.1 uncultured Novosphingobium sp.
GCGATGCTGGCATCGAAAGAGAACACCAGCATCGCATCGGCACCGGCAGCGGCGAACAGCTCCTCGCGCTGGTCCAGCGTGGTCAGCCGGAAGGGTTCGGCGTCCGGGCGGAAGAAGCGCTTGGGATGAGGGTCGAATGTGGCAACGACGGCAGGCCGACCTTCGGCGCGCGCCCATCGGATCGCTTCTCCGACGACGGCCTGGTGGCCCTGGTGGAACCCGTCGAAGTTTCCGAGAGCGAGGATCGCACCGCGCACGGCGTCAGGCACGGTATCGCGATGGTCGAGGCGAATCATGCAGCCGGCTATAGGTCGCGGATCAGCGACACGAAAGCGTAGCCGGGTTTCCCGTCCGCAGGGGCATGTTCGACACGCGCGGTCTCGCGCCATTGCGCCCCGGGGGCAGGCATGGTCGTTTCACCGGGGAAGTCCGCGTGGATTTCGGTCATCTCGATCCGGTCGGCGCGATCGGCGAACAAGGCGAAGATTTCCGCGCCGCCAATCACCGCGACTTCCCCGGGGCCGGCAAGCGCAAGCGCGGCCTCGACATGGTGTGCTGTTTCTGCGCCGTTGCGCGACCAGGCGACATCGCGGGTCAAGACGATATGGCGGCGGCCAGGCAGCGGGGAGGGAAAGCTTTCAAAGGTTTTGCGGCCCATAATCATCGGCTTGCCCAGCGTCAGCGCCTTGAAATGCCGGAGGTCAGCGGGAAGATGCCAGGGGAGTGCGCCATCGCGGCCGATCACGCCGTTTTGGGCGCGGGCGTAGACCAGCACCACTTCCTGGCCTGCGATCGCGCCCGCCGGGGCGGTCATAGCGTCAGCCGGGTCACATGCCCCATCTTTCGGCCAGGGCTGGGCTCTCCCTTGCCGTAGAGGTGCAGGTGGTTGGCGGGATCGGCCAGCAGCCCCGCCCACTCCAGAGCCTCATCCCCGATCAGGTTACGCATCTCGACCGCGCTGGCGGCCAGGCGGGTATCGCCCAGCGGCAGATCGCAGATCGCGCGGATATGATTCTCGAACTGCGAGGTGATGGAGCCTTCGATCGTCCAGTGTCCCGAGTTGTGGACACGTGGCGCCATCTCGTTGAAGACCGGGCCATCGGCGGTGGCGAAGAACTCCAGCGTCAGCACGCCGACATAGTCCAGCGCTTGCGCGACTGCTGCGGCCAGATCGCGAGCCTGGACGAGCTGATCCGCGATCGGAGCGCCTGCGGGCACGGTGGACAGGGCCAGGATACCGTCTTCGTGCACATTGCGCGCCGAATCGAAGAAGCGCACCTCGCGGGTGGCAGCGCGGCACAGGATTACGGAAAACTCGGCCTCGAACGTGACGAAGCCTTCGTAGATCAGCGGTTGGCCGGGCCAGTCGACGGTGTCCGCATCGGCAGCGGATCGGATGCGCCACTGGCCCTTGCCGTCATAGCCATCGCGCCGCGTCTTGAGGATGCCGGGAGCGCCGATCGCGGCGATCGCAGCGTGAAGATCAGCCGGGCTATCGACCGCCTGGAACGGCGCAGGCGTTCCGCCCAGGCTGCGCACGAATTCTTTTTCGACCAGCCGGTCCTGCGCCGCTTCCAGCGCGCGAGCGGGCGGATGGAGCGGCACGCTACCCAAGGCGTGCAGCGGGGCGACGGGCACGTTCTCAAATTCATAGGTGATCACCGCGCAGTGGGCGGCAAAGCGCGCCATCGCGGCGGTATCGTCCCAATCGGCGCGGGTGAAGGCAGCGCTCACTTCGGCGGCGATCGAGACCTCTTCCGGCGCAAAGATGTGGCAGCGATAGCCCAATTGCGCCGCCGCGACAGCAAGCATGCGGCCCAATTGTCCGCCGCCAAGGATACCGATCGTCGAGCCAGGAGCGATCATTGCGTAACAGACGCCATCGCTCAAGCCGGCCGCTCGGCGACGGCGGCAGTCTGCTCGGCGCGCAGGGCCTTGAGCCGATCGGCCAGGGCAGCGTCACTGATGGCGAGGATCGCTCCGGCCATGAGCCCGGCGTTGGCCGCGCCCGCTTCGCCGATGGCCAGCGTGCCGACGGGAATTCCGGCAGGCATCTGCACGATCGACAGCAAGCTGTCCTGCCCGGAAAGCGCCTTGGATTGCACCGGCACGCCCAGCACCGGCAAGTGGGTCATGCTGGCGACCATGCCAGGCAGGTGGGCCGCGCCGCCCGCTCCGGCGATAATCACCTTGAAGCCTTCGTCCGCCGCGCCCTTGGCGAAGCTCACCAGGCGATCAGGCGTGCGGTGGGCCGAGACGATCCGCGCATCGTAGGCAACGCTCAGCTTGTCCAGCATCTCCGCGGCGCGCTGCATGGTGGGCCAGTCGGACTGGCTGCCCATCACGATCGCGACCGGCGGGGCAACGATCGGCTCACTCATCTCACCGCTCCGAGAGGTAGTAGCGGTCCTGCACCGCAAGATCGGCGGCGAGGTCGTAAATAATCGGTTGGCCGGTGGGGATCTCCAGCCCGGTGATCTCTTCGTCCGAGATGCCCGACAGATGCTTCACCAGCGCACGCAGTGAATTGCCGTGCGCGGCGACCAGCACCGTCGCACCCGCCTTCAGGTGCGGCACGATCGAGCCCTGGTAATAGGGCAGGACACGGGCGATCGTATCCTTCAGGCTTTCGGTATTGGGTATCGGAATGCCGGCGTAACGGGCATCGGCGTTCAGATCGAATTCCGATCCGGCTTCCAGCACCGGCGGCGGAATGTCGAAGCTGCGGCGCCAGATCTTCACTTGGTCATCGCCGTGCTTGGCGGCGGTTTCCGCCTTGTCGAGCCCGGTGAGGCCGCCGTAGTGCCGCTCGTTCAAGCGCCAGTCCTTGGTTTCAGGAATCCACAGCAGGCCGGCGGCTTCCAACGCCAGATGCAGGGTCTTGATCGCGCGGGTCTGCAGCGAGGTAAAGGCCACGGTGGGCAGGATGCCCTTTTCCTTGAGCAGCGCGCCGGCGGCGCGGGCTTCCGCCTCACCCTTTTCGGTCAGGCCCACATCCCACCATCCGGTGAAGCGGTTCTCGAGGTTCCACTGGCTCTGGCCGTGGCGGACGAGGATCAGACGAGGCAAGGGGGCATGCTCCTTGGCGTGGCGGGCCATGGAACCGGCCCGGACAAAGTGCTGTAACGGGGCGGCCCTAGCTTTCCGAGGGCAGGTTGGGAAGAGCATCCGATTCGTTTTTAGCCGCGATCGCGCAATGATCATGCGGCGGTGACCCATCCAGGGCACGGGCCTGTGCCTTGCGACGGTGCAGGTTCTCGCGCAGCTTGGCGGCAAGGCGCGCTTCGCGAGCGGCAGGATCGGTGGTCTTGACCATGCCGATGTTCATGCCGCCGCCACCGGGCGAGTTCAACCCGCACCGTAAAGCCGCGCTTGACATTTCCGGCCCACGCCGACAAAGCGCGCCTCTGCCCGGCGACCGGACGGTTTGTCCGGATGCACGCTGCTGTAGCTCAGTGGTAGAGCGCGTCATTGGTAATGACGAGGTCGGGAGTTCAATCCTCCCCAGCAGCACCATTCCCAACCGCAGAAATGCTGGGGAATGGCAGAAATCAGCGGTTTATATGCAGTCGTCTAGTACAAATGTGCTAGGAGCAAGCGATGTGTACGTACCTGCTGCCGACCCCGACTGGTTATTATTTCCGTCGAGCGATCCCCGAGAACCTGCGTCCGTTCTTCGACGGCAAGCGGCAATTCAAGGTTTCTCTGCGTACCAAGGATCGTGAGGAAGCCAAGCGGCTGATACCCGGGCATACCATCGCCACCAATGAGCAGCTAGATCGCGCTAGGAAGGCGCTGGGGGCCGCTGCCGTGACATCCGCTACCCTAGCCGCCCCACTCCGTCCGAAGTCCCCAGCGGCGCTTGAGCGGGAGCGTAGGCGGTGGGAATGGGAGCAGGAGCAGGCCGAGCTTGCCGACGCGGAGCAATCCGACCGCGACCTTGAGCTAGAAGCCCTAGAGCCGATCATGGACGCTATCGAGAGCGGGACCATACCAGACGCCGCTCCCGCTGATTTAGCCCGCGCTGGGCAGCTTCTGGCGCGGCATGAAAGGCAGATGGGCGACATTCGGGTGCAGGAGGCCGAGAGCAAACGGGGCCGCGCATCGGTAAGCCATATTCAGGCCGTGCAATGCGAGCCGGTCAAAGCGGATACGGAGCCTGCCCGATCAATCACCCAACTATATGAGCGGTGGGCCAAAGGCGGGACCGGGAATGCCAAGACTGTTAGGAAGTGGCGCAACATGGTCGCTGCGCTGGTCAAGCATCTGGGGCACGATGACGTTACCAAGGTGACCCGAGCGGACCTAAATGCTTGGATCGAAACGCTTGTTGCTAAGGGGCTGGCGGGCAAAACAATTCGGGCCAGCTATCTGCCAGCGATCAAGGTTCCGTTTACGCTGGCCTTTGAGGATGAAGTTATCCCCAAAAATATTGCCAGCGAGTTGAAGGTGCGAGCGCCCAAGGTCGTCAAGCTGCGAGAGCGCGACCTAACAGACGACGAGGCGGCTACGATCCTCAAGGCCTCACTGGGGCCGCAGCCAACCGGGCTTGCAGTGGATCATGCACGCGCTAGGCGTTGGGTGCCTTGGTTGCTGGCATATACCGGGGCGCGAGTAGGCGAGATTACGCAGCTTCGGGCCATGGATATCCAGAAAGAGGATGATGTGTGGTTCATCCATATCACACCGGACGCCGGGAGCGTGAAAACGGGGGAGGCTCGTAAGGTGCCGCTGCATTCACACTTGATTGAACAGGGGTTCACGAAGTTCGCCAAGGCTGGGGACGAGACGCCGCTGTTCTATCGAAAGGGAACCGGCAACGAGGTCAATCCACCATCAAAGATCAGGGCTGGCCATATTTCGCGCTGGGTTAGCGGCCTTGGCGTGACAGCACCGCAGCCGAACCATGGCTGGCGGCATCGGTTCAAGAGCCAAGCGTTTGCGGTCGGCATAGACAACGAAGCGGCAGATATCATGCAAGGGCACAAGCCCCGCGCAGAGGCGGGGAAGTACGGCCAGCGTGGTTTGCCTCGCCTAAAAGACGAGTTGGAGAAGCTACCGCGCTATGCTGTTGAAGTGCCTAGCTAATCTTACCAGACGGCCAGCGTACCGCTTGCGCCACCGGCTGCGACGACGACAGCGTTCTTGCCGCCAAGGTTGAAGGGGAGCGGGAGATACTGCCCCGCCGCCACGGGGAAGGCAGTGCAGATCACCAACCCCGCAGCGGTTGTAATGCTGAGATTGCCTGCCGTCTTGCATA
>NZ_CAXYKL010000182.1:0-3396 GCF_964277725.1 uncultured Novosphingobium sp.
ACCCGCTGGTCAGCGCGATGCGCACCGCCTCCTGCTTGAACTCTTCTGTGTGCTTGATCATCTCGTAGGTCTCCTGTTGCGAGCTCTAATCGCTCAGGTGACCGGCGCAAAACCGTTACAAGTCCAGTCCTGCAGCTTGAGAATGGCGAGCACGCACATCGAAAAGCTGACGAATTATGCCGCAGCACGTCCCGTCAGCGGCGTTCCGTAAGCAGCGGTGCTCGCCGCCATCGCCGTGAGCAGGGTCATCGCGAACAGGGCGACAACCGGGCGATAGCTCGTCTCGTCCTTGGCGGGGACATGGCCGCCGAAGAAGCGGGTCAGATCGTCATTGCCGCCAATCCGCTCGCCTCCGATGAAGGTCTGCGGCGTCGTCTTGACGGCATGCTCCGCCATGAACGCATCCGTTTCGTTGCGAGTGCTAAGCCAGTGATCCTCAACCTCATAACCGTGACGCTTGAGCTGCCACTTCGACTTGAGGCCGTAGGGACATACATGCTCGGCATTACCATGCGATACAGGACGGCCTTGCGGAGCGCGGCGGAAGTCACGATCCTCTCCAAGTGGTTGCCTTTATAATCATGCCATCGATATAAGATCGGCGCCGACGTGCGCCGTCATTACTGCAGAGCATCAGCATCTTCCCGCCGACCGTCAGGCGCTGTTTATCAGTGCCTCGCGCTCCATCACGATCGCGGCAGAGCGAACGCCAGTGTGTAGTCACCATATCGCGTGCCCAGCGCACCGTGTCCGCCGGCGGTGATGACGACATACTGCCGCCCATCCCGCCCGCGATACGTCATCGGCGTCGCTTGCGCGCCGGCAGGCAGGCGTGCCTTCCACACGACCTTGCCGGTCTTAAGATCAAAGGCGCGCAAGTACTGATCGGTGGTCGCACCGATGAAAGCCAGCCCCCCGGCGGTGATGATTGATCCGCCCAGGTTCGGCACGCCTGTCTTTACAGGCACGCCCAGATGGCTTCCGAAGAGGCCCGTGTCACGCGCCGTGCCGAGCACCTGGCGCCACAGGATCTTGCGCGTCTTGAGATCGACCGCTGTGAGGTGACCCCACGGCGGAGCGACGCATGGGGCACCGAAGATGCCGACCCAGGCCTTTACCACCGCCACGTAGGGCGTATTGTATTGCGTCTGGAGTTGCGCCTGCATGGCGTTCTCCCCACCCTGCTTCTGCGCCATTAGCGTCTTCACGCGCGGATCGTCGCGGCGTATCAGCCAAAGCTTGAACGGCATCTCCATCGTATTGATGGTCATGATGCCCCGCACCGGATCGACCGCCGCGCCGCCCCAGTCGGTGACGCCATCGAACGCCGGATGGCCGATGATCGGCTTCAGCCCCATCGGCTGATAGATGCCAGTGCCCTGTGCGCGGCGGATATCGATGCGGCACATCAGTTGGTCGATCGGCGTTGCGCCCCATGTTGCCCTCTCGCTGGGAGCGGGCGGCGTGAACGACGGCATGCCGACGGAAAACGGCTGCGTGGGTGAGACCCTGACGCCTGGCGTAGCGCCGTCCGTACGAACCGGCCGCTCGACGATCTGCGCCAGCGGCTCACCTGTGAGGCGGTTGAGGAAGAACACCTGGCCCATCTTGGTCGTCTGGATCAGCGCGGGCGTGCTGCGGCCTTGCGCGTCGCGATAGTCGAACAGCGACGGGCCGATCGGCAGGTCCATGTCCCACATGTCACGGTGGACCAACTGACGTGTCCACTTCAGCTTTCCGGTCGCAATATCCAAGGCGACGATCGAGGTGCCGAAGCGGTCATCAAAGGGACGCCGGTAACCGATCCAGTAGTCGGGAGAGGCATTGCCCGTGCCCAGATAGACGATCCCGTTCGCCGCATCCGCCGTGATCGCACCCCAAACGTTAGGTGTGCCGCGCGTGTAGATCTGCCCGGCGGGCAGCGGCTTGATCGCATCGCTCGAGCGGCCCACGTCCCAGGCCCATACCGGGCTTCCCGACACCGGATCGTAAGCCCTTACGACGCCGCTGGGTATGTTGCGATTGACGTTGTCAATGATCCGTTCGCCGACGATCAGGCGATTGTTGACCACGATCGGCGGCGTCGTGGCGATCTGATCCGAAGGGGTCGATACGCCCATATTGTCGCGCAAGTCGATCGCGCCATTGTTGGCGAAGCTGGGACAAGGCCGACCCGTGTCGGCGTCCAAGGCCACCAGCCGCGCATCGAAGGTCGGCGCGAAGATGCGGCGCGGGCATGGCGTGCCAGCCGGCGCTTCGAAATAACTTACTCCGCGGCAGACGAGGTAGTTGTTGCCCTTGATCTGCGCTTGCTCATGCCAGCTCCACTTGGTTTTGCCGGTGGTCGCGTCGATGGCTTGCACGAACGAGTGCGGGGTGCAGGTGTAGAGCGTATCGCCGATATGGATCGGGGTCGCCTCGGAGTGGTACTCGCGCTTGTGCTCCTGGCTCTCAGCGGGCATCGGCAGGTCGCCAGTGCGCTGAGTCCAGGCGAGTTGCAGCGCGCCGACGTTCGCGGGAGTGATGTCGCTTAAGGCGGAGTAGCGCCGGCCAGCCAGCGTGCCACCATAGTCGCGCCAGTCGTTGTCCGCCTCAGGCCCCGGGATCGCCTTGTCCGTCGATGTGGGTGCTCCGCTCTGCGCGGAGACGTCCGGACCCTGCAGCAGCACCCCGCTTGCGAATACGATCGCGACACCTGCCGCGATCGCCGGAGCGACGCGCGATCGTGTCGCTCCGCGACGCCATCCGGTCAACAAGACCAGCACCAGCAAAACCGTCGGCGCGACCACGCGAGGCACCAGTTGCAGCCCGTCGAAGCCGACCTCCCACACCGCCCAGAGCAGCGTGCCAAGCCAGATCACGATAAATAGCGTTCGACCAGTCGCCTTTCCGCGTCCCAGAAGCGCGCCACTGACGACCATGAGAATGCCGGTGATCACATAGTAAGGCGATCCGCCAACAAAAACGAGCACGCCACCAGCGACCGCGAAAAAGCCGCCCAGCACGGCAATTGCCCAGGCCAGGATATTCGTCAGCAAGCGTGCCATAAAAAATCTCTTCCAGCGCTTGCAGCGTAACGCGGTACAAGAAGAATAGTGGCAGCGCGCATGGAGACATTTACGACTGCCGCTCCATCGCTCTGCGACTGCGGTACGGCTGATTATCATACGCCTAAGTTCGATAATTAGCCGCTTACAGAGGACGACGCTCCCTCCACCATTCAACCAGCTTCTGGAACAAGCAAGATGATTCCCTACTCAAAAAGGGTACGCAAAAGTTCATGCACGGTCGCCGGAGATCACGCTCTAAAACCCAGGCTAAATCTTCGCCTCGTGCGGCACGAAGGCAGAAAATGTCTAAACTTCAATCTTTATTGTATCCCACCCTCTCCGCCAG
>NZ_CAXYKL010000183.1:0-16689 GCF_964277725.1 uncultured Novosphingobium sp.
ACGCCGCGCAAATAGCTCGCCATGTCGAGCGCGCGGGCGCGGCGCAGGACCTGCTTGGGCGGCAGGCCGAAATCGCGCACCACCAGTCGCTCCAGCCGCCGGCGATCCACGCCGATCTCACGCGCGGCCTGGGCGATCGACATCGCCGGATCGATGAAGGCGATTTCCTCGAAACGCGCGGTGATCGGCTCCGGCTGGATATCGCGCAACGCGGCGACTCGTTCGCGAAACAATCCCTCGATTGCCTGAAGCTGCGCCTCCGGGTGATCGGACGCCTTGAACAGCGCCAGCAGCTGCGCTTCAGGCCAATACAAGGCCGGGGTCACCCGATCGACCAGTTGCGGCATGATCGGTCCGAGCAAAGGGGTGCAGGCGCTGGGCCGGTACGCCACGCCAACGCTCACGAAATCTCCGCTGAGGCGAACGGGCAGTATCTTCGTCTGCGGGCCCATGAACACGGCGCTGCGTTCCTGATGCGTCACGCCGTGAACGGTATCGACTTCGGCGTGGCCGCCCAAGTGGATACGGATTCCGGCGGCATCGGCAAACAAGCCGCAAGCAAGGGTCTGCCCCTCCGCAAGTCGCATCCGCGTCACGGACAGTCTGGCAAGCCAGGGGGCAAGGTCTGGAGCGGGCGCACGGTTATAAGACAAGGGTTGCCCCTCGCGGGTTGTGCCGAAAACAGGCACGACACGTGGATCGACCGCTGGCCGCGAAGTACGGATCATGCCTCCCTCATGATTGAGTGTTGCCCCTCATTATGGTTAGGGGAAATCGACTGGCTATTACAATTGTTTCACTAACGTAACCAAACAAACGGCACGTTTTTGTCTTTCCTGCCTGCCGCTTGCTCTGGGGCGGTAGGGCTGGCAAGCACCACGCATGAAACTAGACACTGAACTCGCGCTGGCCATGCGCCTCGCCGATGCCGCAGGCGCGGCGATCCGCCCGCACTTCCGCTCTGG
Organism: uncultured Novosphingobium sp.; assembly: GCF_964277725.1. Taxonomy (NCBI): domain Bacteria; kingdom Pseudomonadati; phylum Pseudomonadota; class Alphaproteobacteria; order Sphingomonadales; family Sphingomonadaceae; genus Novosphingobium; species uncultured Novosphingobium sp. The sequence goes on from NZ_CAXYKL010000183.1 coordinate 966, forward strand.
CCTGGGGGCGGAGCGCAAGACCGACGCCTCGCCCGTCACCATCGCCGATCGCGCCGCCGAAGAGGCGATGCGCCGCATCCTCAAGGCCGAGGTGCCGCGCGATGGCATCATCGGCGAGGAGTTTGGCGAGGATGCCGCCAGCAACAATCGCACCTGGGTGCTGGACCCGATCGACGGCACCGTTTCGTTCCTGGGCGGTCGCCCGATCTTCGGCACGCTGATCGCGCTGCTGGTGGACGGCTGGCCGGTGCTGGGCGTGATCGACCAGCCGATCCTGGGCGAGCGCTGGGTGGGCGCCAGCGGCCGGGCGACCACGTTCAACGGCAAGGAGGTGCGCACACGCGCCTGCCCACAACTTGACCAGGCGATGCTGGCCACCACCGGCCCGCAATATTTCGACGATCATCAGGGCGAGCACTTCATGGCGCTGGCCGCCAAGACCGACCACAAACGCATGATGATGGGTGGGGACTGCTACAACTACGGCCTGCTGGCGAGCGGGCATCTCGATCTGATCTGCGAAGCCGGGCTGAAACTGCACGATTGGGCGGCGCTGGTTCCGATCGTCGAAGGCGCGGGCGGCACGATGTGTGACTGGAATGGGGAGCCGTTGCACCAGGGTTCGGGCGATCACGTGCTGGCGATCGGCGATCCGGCGCGGCTGGAGGATGTGATCGAGGCCATGGCCTGCCATCACTAGGGCGCATCGCATTCAGAAGATGACGCGCCGACACGCCCTAAGGCCGGCCGGGCCATTGACCCATAGCGGCGGCCCTGCCATCGGCCCGGGTCATGACCGCGAACAAACCCGGCGATCCCACCACGCTCAACCGCCTCTATGGCCGCGCCAAGGGCAAGACCCTGCGCGCAGGCCAGCAGGGTCTCGTCGACACGCTGCTACCGCGCATCGCGGTGCCGGACGAAGGCCCGGTCACGGCTGAGCGGCTGTTCGGATCACCGCGTCCGCTGCATTTCGAGATCGGCTTCGGCGGTGGGGAGCACATGGCCGGTCGGGCAGACATGCTGCCCGATCACGGCTTCATCGGCTGCGAGCCCTTCATCAACGGCGTCGCCCAGGCGCTGACCCATGTGGATGGCGATAATGGCGCGGGCACTCCGCTGGGCAATGTGCGCATCCATCACGGCGATGCGCTGGAAGTGCTGGCGCGCGTGCCGGATGCGTCGCTCTCTTTCCTGTACCTGCTGCATCCCGATCCCTGGCCCAAGGCGCGCCATGCCAAGCGGCGGATGATGAACGACGGGCCGGTGCGCATGTTCGCCGCCAAGCTGAAGCCCGGCGGCGAGTTCCGCTTCGGCACCGACCATCCGATCTACTTGCGCCACGCCCTGATGGTGATGCAGCGGCACACCGATACCTTCCAATGGCTATGCGAAAAGCCCGCCGATTTCCTCAACCGCCCCGGCGGCTGGCCCGAAACCCGCTATGAGGCGAAGGCGCGCAAGCTGGGGCATGAGGTGTGGTACTTTCGATACCGCCGTTCGTGACGAATGCAGGAGCGAGTGGCATGTAGGCCTGCGGTTTCAGGCTGCCGCCCACTCCGTTTTCAAAAGTGCGAACTGCATCGTATCGACATAGATCGGCTTTCCGGTTGCATCGTTTTCGAAGGAGATGAATTCCTTGAACAGGCCTTCCTGCCGCATGCCCAGGCGGGCGCACAACCGCTGTGAGGGCAGGTTGTCCGTCTCGACATAGGCATATACGCGCCGCACGTCGCGTTGCTGGAAAAGGTGACCGACGATCGCCTTCGCCGCTTCATGGGCCAGGCCCTGGCCCGCCAAATCGGGGTGGATCATCCAAGCGATCGAGAATGTGTCAGGCGGTTCGAGATGGCCGAAAACCTCGCCGATCACCCGGCCGCTGGGGTGATGCTCCAAGGCGTAGGTATCGGGTTCGCTGCTGCGCTTGATCGCGGCGGCGCGGGCGGCGGGCAGGTCATCCAGCCTCATCAACAGGAAGCAGCTGGCACCGGGCTGGTGCAGATAGCCGAGGAGATCTTGCGCATCATCCTCGCGAAAGGCGCGCAACGTCAGTCGGTCGGTATGGATGGCATCCACGGTCAATTCCTCTTCGGCGGCCACTGCGATGCAAGCCGCCACGCCCGATAGCCGGCCTTGCCGTGCAACAACAATAAGACACTGGCATTTGCCGAAATTATGTCTACCACTCCAATCGACATAATGTGGGGCAGGCATGGATTTCGGCGCAATCTTTGGTCAGTTTGATTTCACTGCGTTGCTGCCGTTCATCGCCGTCGGGTTCGCCGCGCAGCTGGTGGACGGTGCTTTGGGCATGGCGTTCGGCGTGATCACCAACACCATGCTGGTCGGCGTGCTGGGGGTGCCGCCGGCCCTGGCCTCGCAGCGGGTCCACCTGGTGGAATGCTTCACCACTGCCACCAGCGGCATCAGCCATCTTCTGCACGGCAATATCGACAAGAAGCTGTTCTTCAGCCTGCTGATCCCCGGCATGATCGGCGGCATACTGGGCGCGTACCTGCTGTCCTCGCTGGATGCGGGCGTGGTGAAGCCGTTCGTGCTACTATACCTTACCGCGATCGGCATCTGGCTGCTGGTACGCGGCCTGCTCTATCCGCCCAAGCTGCGCGAAGCCAAACTGATCGCGCCGCTCGGCCTCGTCGGTGGTTTCCTAGATGTGGCGGGCGGCGGGGGCTGGGGCCCGGTCGTCACCTCCAACCTGCTGATCCAGGGCGCGGACCCGCGCAAGGTGGTGGGCACGGTCAACTCGGTCGAGTTCTTCCTGACCGTGACCGTCTCGATCGCGTTCATCCTGCACATCGGCGTGGCGGACCTGGCCGGCGCAACCCTGGGTCTGCTGATCGGCGGAGTCATGGCGGCACCCATCGGGGCATGGGCGGCCAAGCGTATTCCGGTCAAGCCGATGCTGATCCTGGTCGGCGTGGTGCTCACCGCAACCAGCGCCTTCGGGATTTACAAAGCCTGGTTCTGAATGCGGGGGCTGCCGCCGAAATCAAGCGCGCCCCGTTTCCTGTCATCCCGCCGTCCCGTTCGTGTTCAGCGAAGTCGAGATACGCTGGCTTGGCGCTGCCGCGTCTCGAATTCGCTCGACACGAACGGTGAAGGGGGTGGGCTCAGCTAAACCTCACCCCACCACGCCTGACGCTGCCAGCACTGCGCTGGTCAGCACGTCGGGCGCGATCGCGGTCATCGGTACGACTTGCACGGGCTTTTCCATGCCGATCAGCATCGGGCCGATCGTGGTCGCCCCGCCGACTTCGCGCAGCAGCTTGGCCGAGATATTGGCCGATTGCAGCCCCGGCATGATCAGCACGTTCGCCGGCGCGGACAGGCGCGAGAACGGATAGAGCTTCATGATCTTGGGGTTGAGCGCGGCGTCCGGGGCCAGATCGCCTTCGTACTCGAAGTCCTGCGGCTCCTTGTCGAGGATGTGGACCGCCTCGCGCACCGTTTCCAGCCAGCGACCGGCGGGGTTGCCGAAAGTGGAGTACGAAAGGAACGCCACGCGCGGCTCATGGCCCAGGCGGCGGGCGACGGCGGCGGTCTCACGCGCGATCACCACCAGGTCGTCAGGGCCCGGACGCTCGTTGATCGTGGTGTCTGACATGAACACGGTGTGGTTCTTGGACACCAGCATGTGGATGCCGAAAGGCAGCGCGCCGGGCTTGGGGTCCAGCACCTGGCGCACTTCCTTGATGGACTGCGCGAAAGTGCGGGTCATGCCGGTGATCATGGCATCGCCCACGCCCAGCTTGAGCAGGCCCGAGGCGAAGACATTGCGATCCTGGTTGACCATGCGGCGCACGTCCCGCTCCAGGAAGCCGCGACGCTGCAGGCGCTCATACAGCATCTGCACCATCGGCTCGACGTGTTCGGAGACGGCGGAATTTTCGATCGTGTAGCTTTCCGGGTCGCCGACGCCCAGTTCCTTCATCTTGTCGAGCACGGCCTGGGTGCGACCGACCAGCACCGGCTCGCCATAGCCGAATTCACGGTATTGCACGGCGGCGCGCAGCACCACTTCGTCCTCGCCCTCGGCGAAGATCACGCGCTTGGGATCTTCCTTCACCTTGGCATAGACGTTGGTCAGCACCGAAGTGGTGGGGTTGAGGCGCGCCTTCAGGGCGTGACGGTAGGCGTCGAAATCCTCGATGTGCTTTTGCGCCACGCCGCTGTCCATCGCGGCCTTGGCGACGGCGGAGGACACGCGCTCCATCAGGCGCGGATCGAACGGCGCGGGGATGATATACTCGGGCCCGAACTGGTGGTTCTTGCCATAGGCGGCGGCCACTTCCTCCGGCACCTGCTCGCGCGCCAGCTCGGCGATCGCGCGGGCGGCGGCGATCTTCATCTCTTCGTTGATCGCGGTGGCGCGCACGTCCAGCGCGCCGCGGAAGATGAAGGGGAAACCCAGCACGTTGTTGACTTGGTTCGGAAAGTCCGAGCGGCCCGTGGCGATGATGGCATCGGGGCGCACGGCCTTCGCCTCGTCCGGCATGATCTCGGGCGTGGGATTGGCCATCGCGAAGATGATCGGGCTTTTGGCCATCTTCGCCACCCACTCGGGCTTCAGCGCTCCGGCGGCGGACAGGCCCAGGAAGATGTCCGCGCCCACCAGCGCTTCTTCCAGAGTGCGGGCCTGGGTGGGGATGGCGTGCGCGCTCTTCCACTGGTCCACGTCGGCGCGGCCGGGATAGATCGGGCCCGAACGATCGCAAACGGTCACGTTCTCGTGCGGCACGCCCATGCCCTTGATCAGCGCGGTGCAGGCCAGCGCGGATGCGCCGGCGCCGTTCACCACCATCCGCACGTCCTTCAGCTTGCGCCCGGTGATGAGGCAGGCGTTGATCACGCCCGCCGCCGCGATGATCGCGGTGCCGTGCTGGTCGTCATGCATGACGGGGATGTTCATCCGATCGCGCAGCGCCTGCTCGATGATGAAGCATTCCGGGGCCTTGATATCCTCAAGGTTGATGCCGCCGAAGCTGGGCTCCAGCAGGGCGACGGCGTTGATGAACGCCTCGGGGTCTTCGGTGTCGACTTCGAGATCGATGGAATCGACATCGGCGAAGCGCTTGAACAGTACCGCCTTGCCTTCCATCACCGGCTTGGAGGCCAGCGCGCCCAGGTTGCCCATGCCCAGGATGGCCGTGCCGTTGGAGATCACGGCGACCAGGTTGCCCTTGGCGGTATATTCGTAAGCGTCTGCGGGATTGTCGGCGATGGCCTGCACCGGCACGGCGACGCCCGGCGAATAGGCCAGCGAAAGGTCGCGCTGCGTCGTCATCGGCTTGCTGGCGATGATCTCGATCTTACCGGGGCGGATCGTCTGGTGATAGAACAGCGCTTCGCGGTCGGTGAACTGAACCCTGGTTTCGTCTGTCACGCCAAGTCTCCCGCTGTGGCGAAGCGCAGCCGCGATCCGGTGGCTGCATCTATCGGCCTGTATCTTTCGAGCTGCGCCCTAACCAAAGTTAGGCGTTCTTGGTAGGGGAAAGCTGCCCTGCGCCCGTTCCGAATCATGCAACTCGGCGCTAACCCGGCGCAACCATGGCCGATGCAGCTGCCCACACGCCGATGATGGCGCAATATCTCGCGCTGCGAGAAGAGGCGGGGGACTGCCTGCTGTTCTACCGCATGGGGGATTTCTTCGAGCTGTTCTTCGACGATGCGAAGACGGCGGCGGCGATCCTGGACATCTCGCTGACCAGCCGGGGCGAGCATAACGGCGCGCCGATCCCGATGTGCGGCGTGCCGGTGCACTCTTCGGAAGGGTATCTGGCGCGCCTGATCCGCGCAGGGTGCCGCGTCGCCATCGCCGAGCAGACCGAAAGCCCGGCGGAGGCCAAGAAGCGCGGAGGCTCCAAGGCGCTGGTGGCGCGGGACATCGTGCGCTTCGTGACGGCCGGCACCTTGACCGAGGAGGCGCTGCTCGAACCGCGCCGCGCCAATGTGCTGGCGGCGGTATGCGAAGTGCGCGGCATCGTCGGCATCGCCGCGTGCGACATCTCGACCGGGCGCATGGAGCTGGAGGAGTGCGCGCCAGACCGCATGGGCGCGGCGCTGGCGCGGCTGGGGGCAAGCGAACTGGTCTCGCCCGAGGATTGGGATGCGCCCGTCGATGCGATCCCGCGCCCCGCGCGCGATTTTTCCAGCGAGGGCGGAGAGACTCGGCTGAAGACGCTGCACGGCGTCGCCACGCTGGAAGGGTTCGGCATGTTCGGCCGCGCGATGCTGAGCGCGGCGGGCGGCCTGATCGCCTATCTGGAGCATGTCGGGCGCGGCAAGCTGCCGCTGCTGCTGCCCCCCGAAGCACGCGCCGGTGACACCGCGCTCGCCATGGACGAGGCGACGCGGGCGAGCCTGGAGATCCTGCAATCGGCGCAAGGCCAGCGCAAGGGCAGCCTGATCGACGCGATCGACCGCTGCGTCACCGGGGCGGGGGCACGCCAGCTGGCGGACGATCTTTCTGCTCCGCTGACCGACCGTGCGGCCATCGCCGAGCGGCTGGCTCTGGTCGGCTGGTGGCATGACGACGCCTTGCAGCGCGACGATGTGCGCGCGGCCTTGCGCGCGCTGCCCGATATCGGCCGTGCGCTGGGCCGGGTGGTGGCGGGGCGGGGCTCCCCGCGCGATCTGGGGCAATTGCGCGATGGCCTGGGCGGCGCGCGCGGCATTCATGAGCGGCTGGCGCGGCATCAGGATATGCCGGGTCTGCTCGCCCGGCTGCTGCCCGCTCTGGCGGGGCATGGCGAGCTGGTCGACTGGCTGAACCGCGCGCTGGTGGCCGCCCCGCCGACCGAGCGCGGGCAGGGCGGCTTCATCGCCGAGGGGTATGACGCCGCTCTGGACGAACTGCGCCGTACCTCCGGCAATGCCCGCCGCGCGATCGCCGCGCTGGAAGCCCGATACCGCGAAGAAACCGGCGTCGCCGCGCTGAAGATCAAGCACAACAACGTGCTGGGCTACTTCATCGAAGTGCCGCAGCGCCATGCCGACAAGCTGCTCCTGCCCGACAGCGGCTTCACGCACCGGCAGACGATGGCGGGGGCGATGCGCTTCAACGCGATGGCGCTGCATGAGGAAGCGAGCCGCATCGCCGAGGCGGGTGGGCATGCTCTGGCCGCGGAGGAATCGCACTTCGAGGAATTGGTGGCCGCCGTGGTGGCTGCGCGCAACGCCATCGCGGCGACGGCGGCGGCGCTGGCCCGCATCGACGTGGCGGCGGGCCAGGCCGAGCGCGCGGCGCAAGGCGGCTGGACCGCGCCCGAGATCGTCGACGCCACATGCCTGGAGATCGAGGGCGGACGGCACCCCGTGGTCGAAGCGGCGCTGGCGGCACAGGGCGAACGGTTCGTGGCCAACGATTGCAAGCTGGCGTCCTATGATCGGCTCTGGCTGATCGGCGGGCCGAACATGGGTGGCAAGTCCACGTTCCTGCGCCAGAACGCGCTGATCGTGCTGCTGGCGCAAGCCGGTGGTTTCGTGCCCGCGAGCCGGGCGCGCATCGGCCTGGTGGACCGTCTGTTCAGCCGCGTTGGGGCTTCGGACAATCTGGCCAAGGGCCGTTCCACCTTCATGGTCGAGATGGTGGAGACCGCTGCGATCCTGGCGCAGGCGACGGAGCGCAGCTTCGTGATCCTGGACGAAGTGGGGCGCGGCACCAGCACGTATGACGGGCTCGCGCTGGCCTGGGCGGTGGCGGAGGCGGTGCATGAGACCAACCGTTGCCGCTGTCTGTTCGCCACGCATTACCACGAACTGGCCCGGCTGGCCGAGACGTGCGACGCGCTCTCGCTCCACCACGTCCGCGCGCGCGAGTGGAAGGGCGATCTGGTGCTGCTGCACGAACTAGCGGAAGGCCCGGCGGACCGCAGCTATGGCCTGGCGGTGGCGCGGCTGGCGGGGGTGCCGGCCAAAGTGGTCAGCCGCGCCAAGTCTGTGCTGGACAAGCTGGAGAAGGGCCGCGCGCAAACCGGGGGACTGGCGGCGGGGCTGGGCGACCTGCCGCTGTTCGCCGCCGCAGAAGCCGCGCGCGAGGAAGCCTGCGACACCATGCGCGATCGCATCAACGCGATCGACGCCGACGCCCTCACCCCGCGCGAGGCGCTGGAACTGATCTACGATCTGAAGCGCGAAGCAGGCACGGAGAATTAACGGTCTATAGCCTAGACGTCCCTGATCCGTTCGTGTCGAGCGCGGTCAAGGCATGCTGGCGTCGCGCTATTGTGTCTCGACTTCGCTCGACACGAACGGCTCTGAGAAAGTTGCCGCTGATGATCTCCACGCTTGGTCCATCGATCCGCACCGTGTTTCGCAGTCGCTGGCGGGCGCTGTGGTGGTCGGCGGGCGTGCTGGTGACGGCGTATTGCCTGGTCCCGTCACCCGATGAAGACGATGCCAAGCCCACCGCGCAGGCCCAGCATCATGCGAAGAGCCCCTGGGACAAGGACAGCGCGAACTAGGGCGTATTCCTGGGGCTCAGGCCTCCAGCTCGACATCCCAATAGAGCCAGTCCCGCCAGGTTTCGTGCAGGTGATTGGGGGGAAACGCACGGCCGCGTTCCTGCAATTGCCAGCTAGTGGGGCGGATCGGCTGGACGATCGGCGGCATCTTCGCCTGCTTGGGCGTGCGCCCGCCCTTCTTCATGTTGCAGGGCGCGCAGGCGGTGAGGATATTCTCCCAGCTGGTGCGCCCGCCAAGCCGCCGGGGCACCACATGGTCGAACGTCAGATGCTGCGGACTGCCGCAATACTGGCAGCTGAAACGATCGCGCAGGAATACGTTGAAGCGCGTGAAGGCGGGGAATTCGGAAGGCTTCACATATTGGCGCAGTGCGATCACCGAGGGGATCTGCATCGTCCAGCTAGGCGAATGCACCGCCCGGTCATAGACGCTGACCACGTCCACCCGCTCCAGCACGATCGCCTTGATCGCGGTCTGCCACGGCCACAAGCTGAGGGGGTAGTAGGAAAGCGGCGTGTAGTCCGCATTCAGAACCAATGCCGGACAGTCCGCAAGACTGCGGGAGGGATCCTCCTCCGCGCTGCGGAACCGGGCCGCGCGCTCGATCAGCTCCGACTTGAGCATGGCCTCCTGTCGCAGGCCGTCATTGCGGTTTGATGGCAAGGCATTGCATGATTGCAGCAGGTGTGTGCCGGGGCGTCAAGTTCCGGTTGAGGGAAGGTTGGCGGGAAATCCACAGCTCGATCTTCTGGGCTCGTGCGGAGACGCGAAGAAGGAAGGGGTGGTTCGAGGCTTCGCGCCGTCGCGTGAACCGTCTTGCGAACCTTCCCCCACCCCGCCACACCAACCAACCAGATGATCCGAACCCGCTTTGCCCCCAGTCCCAATGGCCCGCTGCACCTGGGCCATGCTTATGCCGCGATCGTCGCGCATGATCTGGCGCGATCGCGTGGCGGCACGTTCGAGGTGCGGATCGAGGACATCGATGGCGAGCGTAGCCGGCCCGAGTTCATCGCCGGCTCGCTGGCCGATCTCGCCTGGCTTGGGCTGTCCTGGGATGGTGAGCCGGTGTTCCAGTCCCACCGTCTTGCCAGCTATGTCGGGGCCGCAGAGCGTCTGAAGGCGATGGGCCTGCTCTACCCCTGCCGCTGTACCCGTGCCGAGATCGCGGCGGCGGCGACCGAGGTCGGCCCGGACGGCCCGCTCTACTCCGGCACCTGCCGCCACCTCCCGGACAATAAGCGCGCAATCGACCCGCAAGGCGCGGCGTGGCGGATCGACATGGCGGCGGCGGTCTCGCTGGCCGTGCCGCTGGAGTGGGTGGACGAACTGGCCGGCCCGCAGCGCGCCACGCCCGAAATCTTTGGCGACGTGGTGCTTTTGCGCAAGGACCTGCCCGCCAGCTATCACCTTGCCGCCACGCTGGACGACGCGGTGGACGGCATCACGCTGGTCACGCGCGGGATGGACTTGTTCGCCGCCAGCCATGTCCACCGGTTGTTGCAGGCGCTGCTTGGCCTGCCGGTGCCCACTTGGCATCACCACGCGGTGCTGCTGGAGCCCGATGGCCGCAAGCTGGCCAAGCGGCGCGGCGCGCCCTCGCTCAGCGATCGGCGGCTGGCAGGAGAGGACGGCCCGGCGCTGGCCGCTGCCCTTCGGGACGGGCGCTTGCCCGCTGGTATTTCCCTGTCCTCAGGCCTACATATAGCGGCATGAGCTACATCCTTATCCCTTTGATCGTCGTGCTGATGGTCATGGTTGTCGTCAGCCTCGTGCGGGGCATCGTCGCCTTCATGCAGAGCACCAAGATGGACCTGGAGGGCGATCCCAACGCCACGGGAGCCACGCCGGCCCAGATGATGCAGAACAAGATGATGTTCAACCGCATCAAGTATCAGGCCGCCGCCGTCGTGGTGGTGGCGTTGCTGATGGCAATGTCGAAGTAATCCGGCCGCACCTGACTTGGTCAAGTTGAACCGGATTTACACGCGCACGGGCGACGATGGCACCACCGGCCTCGTCGACGGATCGCGCGTGGCCAAGCACGACGCGCGCATGGCCGCGATCGGTGCGGTGGACGAAGCCAATAGCGCGATCGGCCTTGCCGTCTGCGGGTTGACCGGGTCGCCCCATGCCACGGCGCTCACCCGCATTCAAAACGATCTGTTCGATCTGGGCGCCGATCTTGCGACACCGGGCGAGGATTTCGCGCCGGGCGAGATGACCTTGCGGATCGTCCAAAGCCAGGTCGACTGGCTGGAGCAGCAGATCGACGCGCTGAACGAAGGGCTTGAGCCGCTGCGCAGCTTCATCCTGCCCGGCGGCAGCGAAGCGGCGGCGCGCATTCACATAGCCCGTGCCGTCACCCGCCATGCCGAGCGGGCGGCGACCAAGGCAGCGGCGGAACAGCCGCTCAACCCCGCCGCGCTGGCTTACGTAAACCGGCTGAGCGATTATCTGTTCGTCCTGGCCCGCGCGGTCAACGCGGCGGCGGGCGGCGATGTGTTGTGGGTGCCGGGGGCCAATCGGTAGGGGTTTGTCCCCCCGTCAACTATCCGAACCATAGTTGCGTCCGCTGCCAATCCCGCTAGTCATCCCGCACCGCAGCATGGGAGAATTGGCAATGCAGACAGTCGGCATCATCGGGGCAGGCATCATGGGCGCAGGGATAGCCCAGACCGTCGCCAGCAAGGGCATGGACGTGATCCTGTCCGACGTCTCGGTCGAACTGGCAGAGAAGGGCAAGGCCGGCATCGCCAAGGGCTTGTCCAAGCTGGTCGCGAAAGAGAAGCTGATGCAAGCGGATGCTGACGCGCTGCTGGCCCGCATCACCCCCGTGGGCGACTATGCCACGATGACGAAGGCTGATCTGATCATCGAAGCCGCGACCGAGCGCGAGGATATCAAGGCCAAGATCTTCGAGGCGGCGGGCAAGGTGCTTGGCCCCAACGCGATCCTGGCATCCAATACCAGCTCCATCCCGATCACGCGCATGGCGGCCGGTTCGCCCGATCCGACGCGGTTCTGCGGGCTGCACTTCTTCAATCCCGTACCGGTGATGGGCCTGGTCGAGGTGATCCCCGGCCTCGCCACGTCGCAGGATACCATCGACAAGATGAAGGCATTCGGCGAAGCGCTGGGCAAGACCGTGGTGATCGCGGGCGATGCGCCGGGCTTCGTGGTCAACCGCATCCTGTGCCCGATGCTGAACGAGGCGATCTTCGTGCTGGGTGAGGGGCTGGCCTCGGTCGAGGATATCGACGCGGGCTGCAAGATCGGCCTGAACCACCCGATGGGTCCGCTGACGCTGTGCGATTTCGTCGGCCTTGATACGCTTTACGAGATCATGAAGGTGTTCCACGCCACCACCGGCGATCCCAAGTACCGGCCCGCGCCGCTGCTGCAGAAGTATGTCGAGGCCGGCTGGTATGGCCGCAAGTCCGGCAAGGGGTTCTACGACTACTCGGGCGAAAAGCCTGTCCCCTCACGCTAGGGCACGCGGAACCCGATCCTTCACCCGACGGTTGTGCGGGTGAAGGAGAATTTCGATGATGAATCAGGAACGCGACCTCTCGCGCGAGGATATCACGCCCGAGCAGGAGGACGAGGACACCCAGGCGCAGACCGTGGCCGACGAAGCGATGGACGGCGTGGACGAGCGTTCCCCGTTGGACAGCGTCAAGGACGATAGCGGCCTGGAAGACGGGGATGCGCCCGACTTGATCGACCGCATGAAGCAGATGGAATCCAGCGGCAATATCGACATGGCCGCGTTCGATGGCGAAGAGACCATGGACGACCTGGAAAACCGGTATGGCTCACGCAATGCCGCCGATGAAGAGTTCGCCGGCGACGACAGCTGAGTTCTCCCCGGTTCGAAACATAAGGAAGGCCCTCTTGCTACGGCGAGAGGGCTTTTTTTGTGCCTCCATGCCCAGCCCGGTTTGGGGGTCAATGCACCGTCCGTGGCGCGCCCTCGTCACCTTCCAGCCGATCCACCGTCGCCGTCACCGCCACGTCCATGCTGACGTTGCCCAGTGTGCGCATCAGGTCGGGCAGCATCTCCACCGCCACCAATAGCGCCAGAGGCTCCACCGGCACGCCCATCGCGATCGCCACGGGGCCGCAGGATGTGACGAAGCTGATCGCGCCCGGTAAAGATACCGCGCCCATCGTCGTCGCAAAGGCGGTCAGGATGCCGGACGCCAGCACCAGCGGCGTCAGCGTCACCCCGGTCAAGTGCGCGGCATAGATGGCGACGGCCATGTTCATCGCCGGGCCGGTGGGGCGGAACAGCGCGACCGCGAGCGGCAGCACGAATTCTCCGGTCCGCTCGCGCACGCCCAGATTGCGGCAGGAGACCAGCATCGCGGGCAGGCTGGCCAGCGAGGACTGGGTGGAGAACGCTACCGTCTGCGCCGGCAGCATCGCGCGGGCGTAGGCAAGCGGGCTGCGCTTGGCACCGAATACCGCCAGCAGGTAGGCCCCGATAAGAATCACGCCGCCCACTGCCGCGACGATCGAGACATAATGGGCCAGCGCGCCGATCGCCGCGCCGCCGCTGCCGGCCGCCACGCTGAAGGCCAGGCCGAAGACGCCGATCGGCGCAACCGCCAGAACCCAGCCGATCACCACCATCATCGCGCCTGCGATCCCCTCGAACAGGGAGGCCAGGGTCTGGCGCGGACCGTCCGCCAGACGCGTGGAGGCCAGCGCGAACAGCGCGAAGAACACGATCACCGGCAGCATCGCGTTGTCCCCGGCCGCCGACACGATGTTGGAGGGGATAAGGCCGGTCAGAAAATCGCCGATGCCGGGCACGGGGCCGGGGTCAGCGCTTTGTGCGCCGATCGCGCGCGCAGCATCTGCGGGCACGGGGAACAGGCTTAGCAGCAGCGGGGTCAGCAGACCGCCCAGAATGGCGCTGAACGCCAGGATGCCGAAGATCAGCCCCAGCGTGCGCCGCGCCATCGGACCGGCGCGTGCCGCCGCCACGGTATCGACCACGCCGTTGAACAGCAGCGCCGCCACCAGCGGCAGGATCGTCATCGTCAGGCCCTGCAGCCACAGCTTGCCCACGGGACCCGCCACGGCGAGCAGAGGCCCGGATATCGCGGTCCCACTCAGCAACCAGCCCAGGGCGATACCCAGCGCCAAGCCCAGAAAGGTCCAGCCGGCCGGAACCGTGATCGGGGGCATGCGTGTGGCGCTGTTGTCAGCGGTTTCTGGCGTCATAGCCCTCCTGAACGCACCAAACGGCCCCTATGCTGCCACCCACGTGCGGGCGTATCGCCAAAAACCGGTTCGCGTGATCCGGGACAATGCTTTAGCACCCGATGACGACATCGCAATTCCGCGGCAATCGCATGGTAAGCATCGCCGGGTTAGGGACGAGGCATGAGCAAGGAATTCTTCGGCACTGACGGCATCCGTGGCCGCACCAACGCTGGCGTGATGACCGCCGCCACCGCGATGAAGGTCGGCCAGGCGGCGGGCACGCGCTTTCTGCGCGGCAGCCATCGCCACCGCGTGGTGATCGGCAAGGACACGCGCCTGTCCGGCTACATGCTGGAAAACGCGATGGTGGCAGGTTTCACCAGCGTGGGCATGGACGTCGTGCTGCTGGGGCCGATGCCCACACCCGCGGTCGCGCTGCTGACGCAGGAACTGCGCGCGGACGTGGGCGTGATGATCTCTGCCAGCCACAATCCGTATGAGGACAACGGCATCAAGCTGTTCGGCCCCGATGGCTTCAAGCTCTCCGATGCAGACGAACTGGCGATCGAGGCGATGCTCTCGCAGGACCTGGGGCTTGCCGCCTCGGACGAGATCGGCCGGGCCCGCCGGATCGAGGATGCGCGCGGGCGCTATATCCACGCGGTCAAGGGCTCGCTCGCCAAGGAGATCCGGCTCGATGGGCTGAAGATCGCCGTCGATTGCGCGAACGGCGCGGCCTATCAGGTGGCCCCGTCCGCCTTCTGGGAACTGGGCGCGGAAGTGGTGACGCTGGGCGTCAGCCCCAACGGCAAGAACATCAATCTCAATTGCGGCTCAACCCATGTCGGCGCCTTGCAGGAGACGGTGGTCTCCTCCGGCGCGGATATCGGCATCGCGCTGGATGGCGATGCCGATCGCCTGATCGTGGTGGATGAAAAGGGCAAGGTCGTCGATGGCGACCAGATCATGGCGCTGATCGGCAGCGAATGGGCGCGGCAGGGCCGGCTGGCCGGCGGCGGCGTGGTGGCCACGGTGATGTCGAACCTGGGACTGGAGCGCTTCCTCAAGGGGCAGGGCCTGGACCTGGTGCGCACCGCCGTGGGCGATCGCCATGTGCTGGAGGCGATGCGCAAAGGTGGATACAACGTCGGCGGCGAGCAATCGGGCCACATGATCCTGCTCGATCACGCGACCACCGGAGACGGCACCGTGGCGGCGCTGCAAGTGCTGGCGGCGCTGGTCCAGTCCGGCAAGCGGGCGAGCGAGCTGCTGCATCTGTTCGATCCGGTGCCGCAGCTGCTGCGCAACGTGCGCTTTGGCGGCGGCAAGCCGCTGGAGGCAGACAGCGTGAAGGCGGTGATCGCCGATGCCGAGGCTTCGCTGAACGGCAGGGGCCGCCTGGTCATCCGGCCTTCGGGCACCGAGCCAGTCATCCGCGTGATGGCGGAGGGTGATGATGCCGGTGAGGTCGAGGCGGTGGTCGCCTCGATCTGCGCCGCGGTGGAAAAGGCGGCGGCCTGACATGCTGGAAATGCGTCCCGATTGCGAGCGTTGCGGCACCGACCTTCCCGCCCAGGCGCCCGGTGCGTTCATCTGCAGCTTCGAATGCACCTTTTGCGCCGAGTGTGCCGAAGCGCTGGACGACCTGTGTCCCAATTGCGGCGGCGAACTGGTCGACCGGCCGACGCGATCGAAGAAGGCACAGGTGAAGAGCCCACCTTCGAACGAGCGCCAGTTTCGGGGCTAGGTCCCGAGCGCATTTCCCCGTTCGTGTTGAGCGAAGTCGAGACACCTTTTACGCCACATCAGCAGTCTCGACTTCGCTCGACACGAACGGGTAGGAGAAGCGCATGATCTCGCCCGCCAAGCCGCCCCGCATCCTCTCCATTGCCGGCTCCGATAGCTCGGGCGGTGCGGGCATCCAGGCGGACATCAAGACGATCACCATGCTGGGCGGCTTCGCGATGACCGCGATCACCGCCATCACCGCGCAGAATTCGCTGGGCGTGACCGGCGTGGAAGC
>NZ_CAXYKL010000184.1:0-9160 GCF_964277725.1 uncultured Novosphingobium sp.
ATCGGCGAAGCTGGCGCCAGGTTGGCGCTGGACTGCGTGGCGGGAGAAGCGTCGGGGCGGTTGGCCGCCTGCCTGGGCCATTCCGGTCTACTGATGGTCTATGGCAACCTTTCCGGCCAAGCCTGCGCCATCCCCCCCAGCCTGCTACCGGGCGCGGGGTCAAAGTGCAGGGATTCAGTTTGCGGCCAGACGAAGGCCGGGCCGCTCGTGCCGAGCTGCAACCGATGTTCGCGCGTTTGGCGCAACTTCTGGCAGACAATCCTGCCATCGTTCCCCCGCACACCGTGTATCCTGCCGCTCGGATCGCTTTCGCTCTTGATCACCCCGGGCCGGGACGCGCGCTGATAGCGTTAGACCGCGCGGCATGGACCTGAGTGATCCGCGCGCCGATAGACAGCGGGTTGAAGCGGCCTCTACAAGGCGACCGGAGAATTAACCCTGCGGATGTTGCAGCGAAGGCCGCGCAGGGGTTGATCGCCAGAAAAGCTTGAGAGGCGCGAGTCCGTGGGCGTGATCATGTTGGCATTGGCCTCCATCGCGCCTGACAAATCCCTGCCCGGTCCTCGCTTGGGATCCCACCAGTAACCCGCCAGGTTCACAACGCCGGGGCGCACCGCGTCCGTCAGCGCCGCCTTTTGCCGGATGGAGCCTTCGGGCCGCAGGATCTCCAGCCAGTCGCCCTCCGCCACGCCGAATTCCGCAGCCGTGTCAGGATGCATTTCCACCAGCGGCTCCGGATGGCGCGCGCTCATCTTGCGCGAATGGCGCATCGTCGATCCCATGAATTCCAGCACGCGGCTGCCGGTCAACATCTGAAGCGGATAAGCCTCGGGATCATCGACATCGGGCCGGGCGTAGGGCGGGCCGGTATAGACCGGGGTGGGCTCAATCCCGAACTTCGCGAACATGCTGGGCACCAGTTCCACCTTGCCGGAAGCGGTGGCGAAGCCCTGCTGGCGATACCTCTGGTACGTGCGGCCTTCCGGCAGGAAGCTGTTCTGCTCTGCCTCCGTCCATTGCTTGTGCGTCATGCCGCTGGGTTCCAGAAAGCGATCCAGCATCGCCGTCACATCCTCTGGCCATTCTACCGGATCGAGCAGACGGCGGCCCAGGCCGGACCACAAATCGTAATCGTCGCGCCGCTCGTATCGCGGGCTCACGGTACGCTGGCCGGTGTTGAACATGCGGGTAAAGCCCCAGCGCATCGCCATTTCGTGGCGCTCCAGGAAATCGGCAGCGGGCAGGATGTAATCGGCCAGCTGCGCCGTGGGCGTCTGCCAGTGATCCATCACCACCAGCAATTCCAGTTCGTCGCTGGTGAACGCCTCACGCGCAAGCTTCGCGCCACCATAGTTCATCAGCGGTTCGCCATTCTGGACGATGATGGCCCGCACACGATAGGGATCGCCCTCCAGAACGGCGCGATAGAGGTGGGGCTGGCTGGCGAAAAGCATGTACTGCGCGGCGTAGTGGCCATCGGGCTTCACGTTCGCCATCGCCTCGCGAAAGGCGGCATAGCCTTTGACCGATGAGATCGGAATATCGTGCGCGTTCACGTTATCGCGCTGGCGGACGGGGTGGTCGATCAGCTTGCCGAAGTCGATCAGGTCCCAATAAGCCAGGGTGCGATAAGGATCATCCTCGAAGGTCTCGCCGCCCAGCACATCGAGGTTGCCGGTAATGGCGCGCAGAATCGCCTGCCCCAGCAGGGCGGAACGCGATGCACCCTCCCCGATCTGGGTCGCCGCGACGCCGAACGAAAGCCGCGCCGGCTTGCTGGTGGCATATGTCCGCGCTGCCGCCACGATCAGTTCGGCGGGAATACCGGTGACTTCGCTGGTACGCTCCGGCGTCCACTCCGCAGCGATGTCGCGCACCTGGTCGAAACCGAGGCACCAGTCTTCGACGAATTGTTTGTCGTACAGCTCTTCGGCGATGATCGTTTGGATCATGCCCAATGCCAGGGCACCGTCCGTGCGGGGCTTGATCTGCAGATGCATGTCGGCGATCGCAGCGGTCTTGGTGCGCCTTGGATCGATGACGATCAGCTTAATCGCGCCATCCGCCACCGCCTTTCGCAACGGCCCCCACCCCATCGGGTTGCTTTCCGCAGGGTTTCCTCCCCACACGATCAGGCATTGCGTGATGCCCGGGATCGGCGGCACCGTGATCGTGTCCCAGCCATAGACCGAGCATTCGGTGACGATCGGCCCCGCCCCGCAATTGCGGCCACAGTTGATGAAGTTGGGCGTGCCCCATTGCGTGATGAAGCGCCAGGTGGCCCAGTCACGCGAATGCTGCGTGCCGCCCAGCGTCGCCAAGGCTTCCGGCCCTTCGCGCTCCCGGATGTCGGACAGCTTCGCGGCGATCTCGTCCATCGCCTGCTCCCACCCGATCCGTTCCCACTGACCGTCTCCGCGCTTGCCCACCCGCTTCATGACGAAATTGACGCGATCGGGATGCTCATGGATTTCGATCGCGGCGCTGCCCTTCGGACAGAGTTTGCCTTGGTTTACCGGGTTGCCGGGATCGCCATGGAAGCGCACGGGGCGGTCATCCTCGACCTCGACGAGCATGCCGCAGTTCGTGGGACAAAGCCCGCACAGCGTGCGCTTGGTCGATCCGCCGAACTGCAGCCGGCCCGTCGCTCTATCCGCCTCGGCCATGCTCATCCTCTCGATTGCTTAATCTTGGCCACAGATCATGCGCTTGGCCATGACCGCGTGGCAAGAACGCGCTAAAACCGTCCAATGTTTATGATCACCAACGTGTAAGTGCGCGATATTGTTTACAGATCACCCCAACTCGCTGCGTCATCTACGGCAGGGAAGGCGCGTGAGACGCTTGACCGATAGTCCGTGTTCGCCCACATTTTCAGATGTGTCCAGGCGATCCGCCTGTCCTTCTTCCGCTCATCCCCGATAGACCGACAGGAATGATGCCATCATGCGTGCAGTAGCGATCAATCAGTACGGTGGCCCCGACGTTCTGGAGCTAACCGACCTACCCATGCCGCAAGTTGCCGACGGGCAGGTCCTGATTGCGGTGAGGGCAGCCGCCGTCAATCCGGCTGACGGCAAATGGCGCGCCGGGATGTTCGAACAAATCGCTCCGGTGCCGATGCCGCACGTCTTGGGCTATGACGTCGCCGGCACGATCGAGGCTGGCAGTGGCTTTGTGGAAGGAACGCGCGTGGTCGCCATGCTCAATACCTTCACCAAGGGGGGCTACGCCGAGTTCGCCGCAGTGAACGCCAGCGACGTGGCGACCATTCCAGACGACATGAGCTTCGAAACGGCCGCCGCACTGCCCACCGCAAGCCTCACTGGTGTCCAGCTCGTCGACAAGGCCGTGAACGCGCAGGCGGGGGATCGGATACTGATCACCGGCGCTTTGGGTGCTGTTGGCAGTGTCGCGGTGTGGGCGGCGCTGGAACGCGGCGCACATGTCATCGCCGGTGTCCGCGAAGGCAGGGCTGATGACGCAAAAACGATCGGCGCTTTGGAAACGGCAATCATTGGCAAGGACTGGCCAGGTGAGCCGTTCGACCATATCATCGACACGGTGGGCGGCCCGGGCGTTGCGGTGCTGGCCAAGCATCTGAAGCCCGGCGGTAAATTCATTACCGCAGCCACCGACCCGATCCCGTCAGACGGTTTGCCGGTTCAACCCGAATTCTTTGGCGTCAGCCCGAGCGGTGATGACCTGGCCCGCATCGTAGGGGCGGTGTCGACGGGCAAGCTTGCGATTGCGATCGCGAAAACCCTGCCCTTGTCAGCAGCGGCCAAAGCCCAGACGATCGTTGATGCCGGGGGGGCTGGTGGCAAGGTGATTTTGACGCCCTGATACCAGCCATCGGCGAAACAAAATGCAGCGCGGTCGTTCGAATCACGATCGCGAAAAAGCGGGGATAGGCAATTTCACCTCTCCCCGCTTTTCGATTGGTTAGGCGTCAGCCTTGGTTTCGGCGTTGAAGGCGCGCAGCGCGTTCATCACCAGATCCACATGTTCTTTCCGACAAATCAGCAGATCCGGCAGATAGACGTCAGACTGATTGTACACCAGCGGCGAGCCGTCGATGCGCGAACAGTGCAGGCCGTGGGCTGCGGCCACGGCGACGGGCGCCATGCTGTCCCACTCGTACTGCCCGCCGGAGTGGAGGTAGATATCCGCCTGACCCAGGATAACTGCCATCGCCTTGGCACCGGCTGATCCCATCGGCACCAGCTCCGCACCGATACGCTCAGCAACGCCGGTCGCTTCCGCGGCCGGACGCGTGCGGCTGACGACCATGCGCAGTTTCTCCGGCGCTGCCGGAACCGACTGCGGCTCATCCGTGCGCAGGACACGACCCGCACCCGGTAGCGCCACCGCACCGGTCACCGCTTCACCGTCGATCGCCAAACCGACATGGACAGCCCAGTCGGCCCGCTCTTCGCCGTATTCGCGCGTGCCGTCCACCGGATCGACGATCCACACGCGGCTCTTTTCGAGCCGCGCCGGATTGTCTTTTTCTTCTTCGGACAGCAGACCATCCTCCGGACGAGCACAGCGCAAGGCATGGACCAGAAACTGGTTGGCGGTCTGATCGCCCGCCTTGCCCAGCGCCTTGGCGGGGAACACGCTGGAGGCGCGAACCTCCAGCAGGATCCGCCCCGCGACCTCGGCCAGATGAGCCGCCAGAGCAGCATCGCTCATCGCGGCGGTATCGATCGGGCCGCTCATGGGATTAGCCTCTTCACGATCTCTTCAGCCGCTTCCTCGGCGGTCATCGAGGTGGTGTCGACGCGGATTTCCGGATCTTCTGGCGCTTCATAAGGACTATCGATCCCGGTGAAGTTCTTCAGATCACCCGCACGTGCCTTGGCATAGAGCCCCTTCACGTCCCGCGCTTCGGCATCGGCCAGCGGCGTGTCGATGTGGACCTCGATGAACTCACCCGGCTTCATCATCTGGCGCACCATCTCTCGCTCCGAACGGAACGGCGAGATGAAGGCGGTGATGACGATGAGACCCGCGTCGGTCATCAGCTTTGCCACCTCACCTACGCGGCGGATGTTCTCCACGCGGTCGGCATCGGTGAAACCGAGGTCCTTGTTCAGCCCGTGGCGCACGTTGTCGCCGTCGAGAAGGAAGGTGTGGCGGTTCATGCGCGCCAGCTTCTTCTCGACTAGGTTGGCGATCGTCGACTTGCCCGCACCCGAAAGCCCGGTGAACCACAACACCGCGGGGCGCTGGTTCTTCAGACCCGCATGGAACTCACGGCTGACGTCGGTGGCCTGCCAGTGCACGTTCTGTGCCCGGCGCAGCGAGAAGTGCAGCATGCCCGCAGCGACAGTGGCGTTCGTGATCTTGTCGATCAGGATGAAGCCACCCAGCGTGCGGTTCTTCTCGTAAGGCTCGAACACGATCTGCTTGTCGGTCGACAGGTTGGCGACGCCGATCGCGTTGAGATCCAGCGTCTTGGCCGCCAGGTGCTCCATCGTGTTGACGTTGACCTGGTACTTGGGCGCCTGGACAGTCGCGGTGACCATCTGCGTGCCCAGCTTCAGCCAGTACGAACGACCCGGCAGCATCTCTTCGTCGGCGAGCCACACGATGGTGGATTCGAACTGGTCCGCCACCTGCGGCGGATTGCCGGAAGAGGCGATGACATCGCCGCGCGAACAGTCGACTTCGTCTGCAAAGCACAGCGTGACCGACTGACCGGCCACCGCCTGCTGCAGATCACCATCCAGCGTGACGATGCGGCTGATCGTGCTGGTCTTGCCCGAGGGCAGGACGCGGATAGCATCGCCGACCTTGACTACGCCGGTCGCGATCTGACCGGAGAAGCCCCGGAAATCCAGATTCGGACGATTGACCCACTGCACAGCCATGCGGAAGGGCTTTTCCTGGTCCGAAACCTGATCGACCTCGACATCCTCAAGATGCTGGATCAGCGCCGGCCCCTTGTACCAAGGCGTATTTTCGCTCGGCCCCGTGATGTTGTCACCCTTGAATCCCGAAATGGGGATCGGAGTGAACTGCTTTATGCCGATCGAATGCGCGAACTCGGTGTAGTCCTTGAGGATGCCGTCGTAGACCGCTTGATCGTAATCGACCAGGTCCATCTTGTTGATGGCAAGGACGATGTTCTTGATGCCGATCAGGTGCGCCAGATAGCTGTGGCGGCGCGTCTGCACCAGCACGCCCTTGCGCGCGTCGATCAGGATCACGGCGAGGTCGGCGGTGGAGGCGCCGGTCACCATGTTGCGCGTGTACTGCTCGTGTCCGGGCGTATCGGCGACGATGAACTTGCGCTTTTCGGTGTTGAAGAAGCGATAGGCGACGTCGATGGTGATGCCCTGCTCACGCTCGGCGGCGAGGCCGTCTACCAACAGCGCGAAGTCGATTTCCTGGCCCTGCGTGCCGACCTTCTTGCTGTCGGACTCCAGCGCTTCCAGCTGATCTTCGAAGATCATCTTTGAATCGTAAAGCAGGCGGCCGATCAACGTCGACTTGCCATCGTCCACCGACCCGCAGGTGATGAACCGCAGCATGGTCTTGTGCTGATGGGTTTCGAGGTACTTGTTGATGTCCTCGGCGATGAGGGCGTCGGTCTGGTAGACCGACTCGTCTGCGATAACGTCCGACATCAGAAATACCCCTCCTGCTTCTTTTTCTCCATGCCGGCGCCGCCGGCGTCCTTGTCGATCACGCGACCCTGACGTTCGCTCGTGGTGGTCAGCAAAGTTTCCTGGATGACCTCCGGCAGGGTCTTGGCCGTGCTTTCCACAGCGCCGGTCAGCGGGAAGCAGCCCAGCGTACGGAAGCGGATCGAGCGGTTTGTGATCTCGGGCCGCTTGCCCATGACCTTTTCCAGGCGCTCAATATCGTCGGCCATGAACAGCTGGCCTTCCCACTGGAACGTTGGACGCTCTGCGGCAAAGTACAGTGGCACGATCGGCACGTCGTTCAGGTGGATATACTGCCAGATGTCCAGCTCGGTCCAGTTGCTGATCGGGAATACCCGGATCGATTCGCCTTTGTTCTTGCGGGCATTGTAGAGGTTCCACAATTCCGGGCGCTGGTTCTTCGGGTCCCAGCCATGGCTGGCGGTGCGGAACGAGAAGATGCGCTCCTTGGCGCGGCTTTTCTCTTCATCGCGGCGCGCGCCGCCAAAGGCGGCATCGAAGCCGTAGAGATTCAGGGCCTGCTTGAGACCCTCTGTCTTCCACATGTCGGTATGCAGGGCGCCGTGGTCGAACGGGTTGATGCCGCGCTCTTCGGCTTCGGGATTGTGATAGACGAGCAGTTCCATGCCGCTTTCCTGCGCCATGCGATCGCGCAGGTCGTACATCGCCTTGAACTTCCACGTCGTATCGACGTGAAGGAGCGGAAACGGCGGCGGCGAGGGATAGAATGCCTTACGGGCCAGGTGCAGCATCACCGCGCTGTCCTTGCCTACCGAATACAGCATCACCGGCTTCTCCGCTTCGGCAACCACTTCGCGAAGAATGTGGATGCTCTCTGCCTCGAGGCGTTCGAGATGCGTCAAAGTCTGTGGATCGACCATTTACCTCTCCCATTTCATTGTGGAGCTTGTTTCATGTTCGCATCAGGAGTTGACCCCCCATATGGGGGTGCGATAGATTATCGTCATGAGGCTTCAGGATGATCGTCTTCTTCGCGCTCTTTACGATGGCATTTTTGAGCAGCCGCTGTGGCAGAGCTTCCTTGATATCCTGCGCGATACGTCCCAATCCGATTTCGTCGTTGTGTCTTTCCGGTCTCCGGACGATCCCACCCTGACAAGCCTGTACTCCGGTGAGCAGGCGGGCGAGGAAGTGGATATCATCTTCACCAGACGCTTCGCCGACAAGCCGATGCCGTTCTGGGAGATGCGGGAAGACCGCGTCTATTCCATGGCGGAACTGGTCGATCGCGCCGATCCGCTGCAACGCGCCTACCATGATGAGGTGCTGACGCCATGGGGGATGACCAGCCAGTATTCCGTACGCGTGGCGGAAAAGGGCGGCACTGACGTTTGGCTGAGTTGTTTCGGACGACGGCCGTTGAGTGTCTCGGTCAGCGCCAGGCTCTCCACGTTGGCGCCCCACCTTCGCACGGCCATGCGCATGTTCATGGCGCTGGAGCAGGAGCGCTTCCGCTCGGAACTTTCGGCGGAAGCCTTTCGCAAGCTCAACTTCGGGTGGTTGACGCTGGATGCCGAGTGCCGGATCATCGACACCTCACCGCACATGGAACGGATATTCGAGCGAAGCCGCGCGTTGCGCCGGGGCCGGTACAATCGCTTGGTGGCGCAACGGCCCGCATTGGATCGGGAGATTACCGCGGCCGTCAAGATGCTCGCGCTGGACGCGGCCGCGCGTCCGATCGCTTTCAACCTGTCCCGCGATCCCCTGATGGACGTCCTGATCGCCCCGCTGAGGACCAAGGCGCTCGTATCGCAGAGCCGGCCGGTCGCCATCGTCTATGTAAACGGCGATAGGGAATCGCAGGCTGACCGCTGCGAGCAGCTTGTCGAACTTTTCGGCCTGCTCCCCAGCGAGGCCCGGCTGGCCTGGGCGATCGCGCAGGGGCTGACGATCAGCGAGGCGGCCGAGCAACTGGGCCTGACGGTCGAAACCGCACGCAGCTACTCAAAGAAAATCTACTCCAAGACCGGCGCGCGCGGACAGGCCGAACTGGTACGCAACATTCTGACCAGCGTGTTGGCGATGGCCTAAGTGGTCAGGAAAGCCGCTCAGGCCGCGATTTCCGTGTCGCCGAACTGCGGCAGTATTTCGGTCGCCAGCCATTGCACCAGGGCGAACATATCGGCTCTGTCGCGAGCCATGGCATTGATGGAGACCTGACCCACCCCAAGGGCCTGATAGGCGCGCAGCGTCTCCACAATCTTCTCTGGAGCCTTCACCGTGCCATGTTCGTATCGAACGTCGATGCTGGTGAACCATTGCAGAGCATCCGGATCCCGACCCGCAGCCATCGCAGCGGTACGCGTATCTTCCATTCCGATCGCCTGTGCTTCCGGATCAAGCTTCGACGTTATCCAGCCGTTGCCGACGCGTCCCGCCCGCCGGCGAGCGACAGGGGCGTGGCCGCCGATCAGAATCGGCAAGGGTCGCTGCAAAGGATGCGGCTTGGGATCGATCTC
>NZ_CAXYKL010000185.1:0-8632 GCF_964277725.1 uncultured Novosphingobium sp.
CTGCAAGTGGCTGACAACGCTACGCGCATCGGCACGCAGACTTCTGTCCAGACCCAGGTCAACGAAAAGCAGGTGAATGACCTGTTCCAAGGTGCCAACCTTCAGGCCACCGGCATGGATTTCCAGCGAAACGGTCGGATCATCCTTTCCAGCCTGGAAGTGGATGAAGAACCGCCGAAGGGCCAATATATTCACTGGCAACGCTGCTACGGATCACTAGCCTACCCATCAAGTTACGGCGTTGAGGGGGATGGCAAGAAGACGAACAAAGGATCGTTCACCGGAATGGGGCCGACCGGGGGCAAGGTCACGGCGCTACCCGGCATCCCGGCCATATTTGTGCAGATCGGCTATCAATACCAGCCCATCATTACCTCCCGGTTCGTGCCGACCGGACCGATCACCGAGACTGCCACCATGCTGGTGCGCGATAGCCGCGACACGTCCGGGCCCGGCATCAATCCTGTCGCCGGGGTGACGCCCTCGACCTGCTAAGTGATGCGCCTTAGCGAATGAGGGAGGTGACGGGGATGCTGACGCGCATGTCCAGGCCATCGGATGGCCACGCGCGCTCGATCACGCCGTCCAACTGCCTGACGATACTCAGGTCCACCAGTTTGCTACCGAAGCCCTCGGCGCGCGGTGGCTGTACACCTTGCACGCCGGATTCCCGCCAGGTGATCGCAAAATTTTCGCCCTGCTGCTGAAACCCGATGGCAAGGGATCCCTCCTCTTGCGAAAGCGCACCATACTTGGCGGCGTTGGTCGCCAACTCATGGAACAGCAGAGCCAACGGCGTGGCGGAACGATCGTCCACACGCAGGTCTTCGCCATCGATCTGGATCCGTCCCCCTGCCGTTTCCAGATATGGCGCGAGAAGTTCATCCAGTAAGCTGCGCAAGCTGGTATAGCCCGCGACCGCGCTTTTCAGATGCGTGCCGGAACTGATCAAGTTGTGCGCACGGCCCAAGGCAAGGACACGACTGCGCAAAGCTTCGCCGCCCTCCGCCATTCCGGGGTGAGACCGCACCGTCAGCGATATGAGCCCGCTGATGATCGAGAAGATGTTCTTGATCCGATGGCTGAGTTCTTGCGAGACAATCTCTGCCTGATGTTGCAGCATCTTGCTGTCGTGGATGTCCGTACACGTGCCGAACCAGCGGGCGATCTTGCCATCTTCAAGCCGGATCGGCAGCGCGCGGCCCAGGGTCCAGCGGTACTGCCCGGACTTGTGGCGCAACCGATATTCGATTTCATACGGATCGCCGGTTTGCAGGGAATGGCGCCACAGCGTCCAGGCGCGCTCCTGGTCGTCCGGATGAAACATATCGTTCCATCCTTCGCCATCGGTGGTCCCCGCCAGCATACCGGTAAATTCGTACCAGCGCGCATTATAATAGTCGTGATAACCATCTGGCCGGGTGGACCAGACCATCTGTGGCATCGCATCGGCCAACACCCGGAAACGCGCCTCGGTTTCATCGAGAACGCGTGTTGCCTGCACATTGTCACGCCGCATGGAAAGCAATGAAACGACGTTCGCGGCCAGAACCGAAAGGCCCTGCCGCTGCATGTCGGACAAGTCGGCGCGTGGCTTGCTATCGATCACACACAATGCGCCCAGTGGGATGCCGGCCTCCGTCACAAGCGGCGCGCCAGCATAGAACCGGATGTTAGGCTCGCCAATTACCAGAGCGTTATTGCGGAAGCGCGCATCATGCGTGGCATCGGGCACCACCATGATATCGGTGCCCATCATCGCGTGCGCACAAAATGAAAGTTCGCGTGGGGTTTCTGTTGTGTCGAGGCCAGTACGCGCGGCGAACCACTGGCGGCGCGTCTCCACGAAGCTTACCAGGGCCACGGGTGTATCGCACAATGTCGCGGCGAAATCCGTTATGGCCTTAAGGCGTGGATCGTCCGCCCAATCACTGATTTCGAAGCTTGCCAGAACCGAGGCGCGGTCATCGTCAGACAAGGCGACGGGCGTCGGGTTCTCGAACTGCATCGAAAATGCTTACCTTCCAAGGGGCTGCACGATCAGAACGCACGCCGCCCGGTCATATAACGCTTGAAGGGCAAAAAGTCATCGCCCTGGCATCGGTCGCAATCAGCTAAATTATCCGTTGGAGCTAATCGTCATTGCAGGCCACGAACCGCCGACATAGCCGGCGGTTCGCGGTGCGACGTCTTACTTCTTGTCTTCGCCAGACGCCTCGGAAACAGCCTTGCCGGCCGATCGCATGTCCTTGCCGGCACCGTTGACCGTGTTGCAGGCGCTTAGCGATAGGACCGTTACCGTCATCGCGATCACCAGGGACTTCTTCATGGTATTCTCCATCGTTTGACTTCCGGGAGGCGCGCCAGCTTGCGACACGCCTCCCACGTACCTTAGTAAGCGCGGCGACGGGCACCGGCTGCCGCGCCGAAGGCGGAGGCAGCGGCACCGATGACCAGCGCCAGCACGATCACGAACGAGGTACCGGCAGCAGCGCCGGCCGCGCTGTCCGCAGCGGACTTGGCAGTTTGCACCGTATCGTTCTTGGCCTTCACGAAGTCCGCCTTGGCGCGATCGACCTGTGCCTGAGCTTCAGGACGGCTGATCTTGCGCTGTGCCGCCACGATGTCGACGATGCGGCCTTCAGCCTGCGCACCTTCGGCACCACCACGCGCGAGCGCGGGAAGCTGCTTGGCGATTTCGGCCTGAGCCTGCTCCGGCGTCATCTGGGCCGGATCGGAAGGAGCATCGGACAAATACTTGGCAGCCTCCTGACGGACGTCGCCATTGTCGATCCCGGCGATCTCCGCCGCCTTGGGAGCGGCCGCGCCCACCGTGCTGCCGGCCGCGCCCGCGACCGCGCCAACCGTGCGGAACGCGCCGCCGATGATGCCGCCCACCGCCGATGTCAGCAGGTAAAGCGTCAGGATCAGCGTTACGCCCCAGACGACAAGACCGTGGACCAGCGCGTCGAAGCGCTCCGTCACGCCCGAAACACGAGCGGCGGCGTAACCGCCAAGGCCCAGCGCGAGGATGGTGGTGATCAGCCAGTAAATGCCTGCCCCGATGCCGAAACCGGTCGCGCCGGGCGTCGTGCCTTCCACGGGATCGACCATGGACAAGCCGATGCCTGTGCCCAGGATGCCTAGGACCAGTTGCACGGCCACGGCGATCACAACGCCCGCAAACGCCGCGCCCCACGATAACCGCGTACGGCCCTTTCCATAAAGGTCGCGATCCACTGGGACCGCCTCTGCTGTCACTATCGTCGCCATATTCACTCCTGCTGCTTCTTGATTTTGAAACTATGGGTGGCAACGGCCTTCTGGTCCGCCTGCCCCTGCTCGACTTCGGCGTCGTCACCGATGAGCTTGCCGATGGCTTCGCGAACCGAAGCCTTGGCCTGGTTTGCCTGACGTTCGGCTGCCTCGGCATCACCGGGGAGTGGATCGGGACTGGTCGAAGTCACCGATTTGCGATCGTCTGGTTTTTTGCTCGCGTCACTCATGAGATGGCGTCCTTGGTCCGCAACGCGGCGATCACGCCGCCATCGTCGAATCCCCGCGCGCGCGCCCACGCCGCCGCTGCCGTTCGCCGGTTGACGCCGATCTTTGCATAAATGCGCGCCACGTGATTACGCACCGTGTTGGCCGACACATCCAACTCGCGCGCGATGCGCTTGTCATCCAGCCCTCGGCAGATCAGCGCCAGAACCTCACGCTCGCGCGCGGTCAGGTCATCGAGAGATGCGCCGCCCTCGTCCGGCTGTGGCGAGCGCAGCCGGGCCAGCTTGTCCATGATCGAGCGGCTGAACCAGCTGGTGTCTTTCATCACCGCCTCGATCGCCTCGACCAGTTCCATCTCTGTGGATTTACGCTGGGTGATATCCTGGAAGGCCCAAAGGAGGCAGGCATCGCCGCCCAGATTGAACGTCTCGGTAGATATGAGGCAGTCGACATAGCTGCCATCCTTCGTGCGGATGCGAGCTTCCTGACCTCGCAGCGCTCCGACGTCTTCGACAGCCCGCTCGATCTGCTCGGCCACGGCATCATTCGCCCAAAGCCCCAGCTCGGTCAGCGAACGGCCGATAATCTGCGTGGAATCATAGCCACTCAGAGCGGAGAAGCTCTCATTCACCTCGCACAGCAAATGCCCATCCCGCGACCCAATCGCCAGAGGGACCGGCGCGACGTGGAAGGTGCGGGTGAACCGCTCTTCGCTATGACGCAGCGCAGACTCGGCCTTTCGACGCGGCTCAAGGTCGGCGAACGTGAAAAGGATGCAGGGCTGCTCGGAAAGATCGATCGGCTGGCCCGCCACGATCACAAGCTTGGTCCCACCATCCGGCAGTTCGAGTTCGGCTTCCATCTGCGGAATGGTCCCGCCGTGCGCGAGCCGTTCCTTCGCCAGATCGCGCCTCTCCGCCTCGCGCAGCACATCGATATCGTACACGGTCTTGCACAGGACCTGATCGCGGACATAGCCCGTCATATCCAGGAACCCCTGGTTGACCTTCACGAACCGCAGGTCCGCCAAGCGACAGATTATGGCCGGTGCGGGATTGGCGTTAAAGGATTGCTCGAACCGATCCTCGGCCTCGTATTGCGCGGTGACATCCTGGATGACCAGAACCACGCAAGCCGGTTCCTCGTCGTCGCCATCGTTCAACACCAGACTGCGTACCTGATGGACCCAGCGCGCCTCTTCCTCACCGGCGACCGTCACCTCTACGACGACCTCCGAGAAGGACTCCCCTGCCACCACGCGCTCGATGGGATAATCGTCAGCCTTCAGCCGATGATTATTGCGATAGCGCAGCTGGAACCGCTGCCGATATGCATCGACATCGGAACCCAACTCCTCAAGCCGTTCAACGCCGTGCATTCGCAAAGCAGCGTCATTGGCCCAGAGCAGGCTCTGATCTGGATCGACCAGAATCACGCCCTCGTCGAGGCCGGCAATGATCTGGCGCAAATGCCGCAGGTCCGCCGTCTCGCGGAGACTTTTTAGGGGAGTAGGCACCTCAGCCGCCCAGGCTCAGACCCGATTCCCACGGATCAGCCACCCGACGGCCAAGCCGATCACGCCCGCCGCAACGGCCCAGATCGCAGGATCGCTGCGCACGCTATCATTTAAAGTCGAGCCGCCACGACGGACGGCATCCTGTGCTTGTCCGGCCACATCATGAAGTCTTTCGCGCGCCTCGTCCGCAAAGGCGGGTGCGCCTTCCAAGACATCTTCGGCTACAGCGCGAGCGCGGCCATAGGCATGCTCCGCTGCCCCCGACACTTGCTTTACCACGCCATCGACCTGCCAGTCCGTGCTGTCGACGGCATCACCGGCCGCCTTTTGAATCTTGCCACCAAGATAGCGAGCTTCACCGCGCAGTTCGTTCTCGTTCATTGAGATTCTCCATTATCAGCGTGAAGTCGTTCAATTTGGCATGTCTCGATCGCGAACGGAGGCAGCCCGAACGGACAGCCATCGGCTTCGTCTACGATGACAAGGGGCCGGTCTTGCAGACCAGCCACACGGCAAGCCGGCATTGAAAGGGAAAGACACGCACTGAAACCGAATTGTCGGCTCGGGCGCTGGTGCGACCCGGTTCGATCCTTTCACCGACATTGCCTGACGTCCAAACAGTTCTCCTTCACCCGGTCGCAATGATCGACCGCTTGATCGGGATTAACTGGTGTTGGAGAAAAGCGTTCCTGGTATCTTTGCGCTGTGTATCTAGTGGTCTTGTACCAAGACAAAACAACCCATTCGTTCGGCAACACGCCGGGTAAAATGGCCCTGACGTCTCGTTTAGTTTTAAAAGGCCTATCCGGTGTTTTGGTGCAAATAGACTATGCGGATGGGCAACGCACTCTATTGCGCGCGGAACCTCCCGGCATAGAGAAACATTTGCGCCCCCAGCATGATCCCAATGGGGGCGTGAACGGCTGCCGCCATCGGTTCGCGAAAGTGCACGGGTGGCGGCGGTTATGAATTCGCCGTCTTCGCTCTTGTGTCAGCGGAGGCGATGCGGGATATCGGCCACCATGCAAAAGGCAGAATCTTCAAGTTCGCAAGATGGCGGCGGCCAGGATGTGCGGCTGACCGTGATGGAAGCCATCGCCAGTCGCAAGGTGGTGGAAGCGCGGTATAATCGTGAGACGATCCGGCTGGCGCCGCACTTGTTGTTCCAGCGCCATGGCGATTTGTTCATCAGCGCCCTGAACCTAGGCAAGACCTGGCGGTCGGACGAGGACCCGCGACTGGGGCAGTTCAAGCTGATCGGTCTGGCCGAAGCCCGCCTCATCGACGAAAGCTTCGATCCCCTCCCCGATTTTACGCCGGATGCTCCGCGCGAAGACGACGTCTCGCTGCTGGCAATCTGATACGTCGACTGGATCGGCATCAGGCGGTGCATTGTTGCAGCCGCCTGATGCCTCTTTCCGTTATTCCAGTTCGAGGATCACCGCATCCACCGCCAGGCTTTGGCCTGCCGTCGCATTGATGGCCTTGACCGTGCCTGACTTTTCAGCGCGGAGGATGTTTTCCATCTTCATCGCCTCGATCACGGCAAGCGGCTGACCTGCCTCCACCTTGTCGCCTTCGGCCACGTTCAGCGAGACGAGCAGGCCCGGCATCGGGCAGATCAAGAAACGGGACAGATCGGGCGCAATCTTCTCGATCATGTGCTGGCTGAGCGGGGCCAGACGCGTCGGCAATACGCCCAGCTTGTGGATCGCACCACGCGTGGTGATGGTCAGCCCGGACCGGCTGGGCGCGACCTTCAGGCCCAGCATTTCGCCATCGACTTCGGCGGTGACGAGATGCTCGCCGGGTGTGTATTCCATCGCCAGTTCAACCGCGCGACCGTTCACCAGCACTTCGTCTTCGTCGATCACCACCTCGAACGGGGTCTTGCCGATGGTGATGGTCCACTCGCCCGGAGGATCGAGCGGGACGCCCAGCTGGCCGTCCACGCGGCGGGCACGGTCGGCACGGGCGGTGGCGATGAAACCAGCGACAGCGGCAATCTTCTCCAAGGTTTCGTCCGACGCAGCCGCGCCGTGGAAACCCTCGGGATATTCTTCGGCGATGAAGCCGGTGGTCAGTTCACCCGAGCGGAAGCGCGGGTGCTGCATGATCGCGCTGACGAAATCGATGTTGTGGCCCAGGCCTTCGATCTCGAACGTGTCGAGCGCGGCGACTTGCTTGTCCGCCGCTTCGTCACGCGTCGCGCCCCAGGTCACCAGCTTCGCGATCATCGGGTCGTAGAACATCGAGACTTCGCCGCCTTCGTAGACGCCATCGTCTACGCGGACGCCATCGATGCCACGGCGGCCATTCGCCGCACCGTCATCCGTCCAGCCTTCCACCGGGGGCTGATAGCGCACCAGGCGGCCCGTGGACGGCAGGAAGCCGCGATAGGGATCTTCCGCATAGACACGGTTCTCGATCGCCCAACCGTCGATCTTCACGTCGTCCTGCGTAATCTCCAGCTTCTCGCCGGCTGCAACCCGGATCATCTGCTCGACCAAGTCGATTCCCGTGATCGCTTCGGTGACGGGGTGTTCCACCTGCAGGCGGGTGTTCATTTCCAGGAAGTAGAAGCTTTCGCCCGTCGGGTCGGCGCCCGAGACGATCAGTTCCACGGTACCGGCCGAGTAATAGCCCACCGCGCGTGACAATGCGACGCACTGCTCGCCCATGGCCTTGCGCATCTTGGGCGTGACGAAGGGCGATGGCGCTTCCTCCACCACCTTCTGGTGGCGGCGCTGGATCGAGCATTCACGCTCGTTCAGGTAGAGGATATTGCCATGCTTATCGCCTAGAATCTGGATTTCGATGTGGCGCGGGTTGAGGATGAACTTCTCGATAAACACACGATCGTCGCCGAACGAGTTCAGACCCTCACGCTTGGTCGCCTCGAAGCCTTCGCGCACGTCCTTCTCGTCGTACGCCAGGCGCATGCCCTTGCCGCCGCCGCCGGCCGAAGCCTTCATCATCACCGGATAGCCGATCTCGTTCGAGATCCGGACGGCGTGCTCGGTGTCCTCGATCTCACCCACGAAGCCGGGGACGACGTTGACGCCGGCAGCCTTGGCCAGCTTCTTGGATTCGATCTTGTCACCCATTGCGGCGATCGCGCCAACGGGAGGGCCGATGAATTCAATGCCTTCCGCCGCCAGCGATTCAGCAAACGAAGTCCGCTCCGAGAGAAAGCCATAGCCCGGGTGCACCGCATCGGCGCCGGTCTGCTTGCAAGCAGCGATGATCTTGTCGGCGATCAGGTAGGACTGCGCCGCGGGTGCGGGCCCGATATGCACGGCTTCGTCGGCCATCTGCACGAACGGCGCGCGCGCGTCCGCGTCTGAGTAGACGGCGACGGTCTGGATGCCCATGCGGCGGGCGGTCTTGATGACGCGGCAGGCGATCTCGCCGCGGTTCGCGATCAGGATCTTCTTGAACACGGTGGTTCCTCTCACTTGAGACGCTGTGACAGACGCATTTCTCCGCTTACAGCGGGATATTGTCGTGTTTTTTCCAGGGGTTTTCGAGTGTCTTGTTGCGCAGTTTGCGCAGGGACAGGGCGATGCGGCGGCGGGTGGAGTGGGGGTAGATCACTTCGTCGATGTAGCC
>NZ_CAXYKL010000186.1:0-9657 GCF_964277725.1 uncultured Novosphingobium sp.
GCCCCTTGCCACAGTGATGATGCGGGTCGTCAGGCTTTTTTCGGACCTGATCGGGCCAGCAGCACGCCCCCCAGCGCCAGGGCGAAGCCGATGATCTGCACGGTCATCAAGTGCTCGCCGAACAGGAAGCGCGATTCCAGTGCGGCCAGGGGCGGCACCAGCAATAGCAGCACACTTACGCGGGTGGGGCCCTGGCGGCGTGTCATCCAGACCAGCAGCGAAAGGCCCGCGGCGGACAGCATCAGCACCGACCAGCCCAGGCCGAACCACAACTGCGGCGAGTTGTCCCAGCGATAATCGCCTACCATCACGCAGATCACCAGGGCGACGATCGCGCCGCTCAGGTTCTGCACCGCGCTGGATACGCGGATGCCATCCGCCGCCAACTTGCCGGACTGGACCATGGTCCCCGCCGCCATGGCGAGGATGGCGGTGCAGGCGCCGACAACGACGATGAGAGGGACGCTGACTTTCAAGCCTTTCTCCAGCAAAGGCGCCAGCACCAGGAACACGCCGGCCAGCGCAACGGCCAGCCCGCCCCAGCCGCGCGCGGGCAGGCGCTCGCCTATGAACAGGAAGCTTCCCACCGCCACCAGCAACGGTTGCAGCGCGCCCAGCAGCGCCATGATCCCGGCCGGCATCCCGCGCTGCACGGCCCACCAACTGACGCATAAGTAGATGCCGTTCAACAGGGCCCCGGCCAGCAGGTGGCGG
The DNA here is from genome assembly GCF_964277725.1 of uncultured Novosphingobium sp. Lineage (NCBI taxonomy): Bacteria > Pseudomonadati > Pseudomonadota > Alphaproteobacteria > Sphingomonadales > Sphingomonadaceae > Novosphingobium > uncultured Novosphingobium sp. The sequence goes on from NZ_CAXYKL010000186.1 coordinate 715, forward strand.
CGCAGCTGCGCGCCGCGTGGCCAGGCTTCTCGCGCCGTGAACGCCGCTGCGGCCATCACCGCGGCGGTGATTGCCAGTCGGACAAGCAGGATCAGCTGCGGCGCACCGTGCGGCACCACCCAGCGCGCGGTGACGAAACCGGTGGACCAGATCAGGACGAACAGCGCGGGGGCGAGGCGGGCAAACATGGGGACGGTCCATGGCCACCCCGTTGTGCCCTGTCGACCTTGGTTTCGATCCCGTCGGGTGTCTTGTCAGCGAAAAGCCCAACGCAGGGTTTGCGCCACCCCGAATGTCCCGGCGCGAACCAAGGGCTTTCCCAGCGGTGAGACGGAGAGGCCATGCATTCGCCGCGCCCAATCCGGCAGCAGATCGATGGCGGCCTGCGTTGCCAGCTTCCGTGGTGCATCGCCAAGCGCGGACGTGCTATTGCCGCTCAGGATCAGGCGGGCAACTTCCCGCGTGCGGGCATCCACCTTCAGCTGCGACCGCATTCGCGCGATCAGATCACGCGCCTCGGCCCGGCTGCGGGGCAGGGGGTGAGCGCCCAGCGCTTCGCCCACTTGCGCCATCTGCGCGAAATAGCGATCCTGCTTGGCCAGCGACATCAGCGGCTCGCCGTATCTGATCCAGGCATCCAGGAAGCTGCTGGTCTCGGTCACATGGACCCAGGCCAGCAGCGCCGGATCGTTCGCAGTGTAGGGCGTGCCGTCCGGCAGTGTACCCGACACGTGATCGTGGACCCGCCGCACGGTGGCGATCGCCGCTTCGGCGCGCGACCGCTCGGCATAAGTGGTTTCGGCGATGAAGCGGGCGGTGCGGCGCAGGCGGCCATGCATGTCGCGGCGGAAGTTGGAATGGTCCCACACCCCGGCCAGCACGGCGGGGTGGAGCATCTGCAGCAGCAGGCTGGCGATACCGCCGACCATCATCGCGCCGACATCGCCATGCACCCGCCACACCACCGAGCCGGGCGCGAACAGCGCATGATCGCTGCGCGGCACAGGGGCCTGTCCGCGATCGACATCGTTGAAAACACGCACCACGTGCGTTCGGATCGAAGATTTCAGGCGCTCGGGCAAATTGAGGGAATCGGGCATGAGGCTTCAACGGTTAGCGGGGACATGGGTGCCCTCCAGGCCGCTCGATGTGCCCCGGCGGGCAAGCCCGTCTTCCAGCTCAGGCGGCGAGCAACCACTCTTCTCCCACCGGGGTGACGAAGCCGCGGCGGTCCAGGTCGATCAGATGAGCCAGGACGGAGCGGCCCGCGGCCGGCCACAGCCGTTCGTCCACGCCCTTGTACATCCGGGGGACCATCTGGGCGATGCGGGTGTGGCCTTCGCCGATCTGCTTCAGGATCTGCTTCTCGCGGCTGCGGCGGTGGCCGATCATGCCGCGCACCAGCTGCCGGGGCTTCTCGATCGCGGGGCCGTGGGCGGGAAAGTAGATGCGATCTTCCCGATCGTGCAGCTTCTGCAGGCTGGCCATGTAGTCGGTCATGTCGCCATCGGGCGGGGAGACCACGCTGGTGGACCAGCCCATCACGTGATCGCCGGTGAACAGCACGCCGCTTTCGGGCAGCGCCAGGCAGATGTGATTCGAAGTGTGCCCCGGCGTCGCCACTGCCACCAGCGTCCAGCCATCGCCCGCAACGGTTTCGCCATCGGCCAGCACGCGATCGGCGCGGTAGGAGGCATCGAAGGCGGCGTCGGCGCGGGGGCCATCGTCGTCCATCGTCAACGGTGCGCAGCCGATGATCGGCGCGCCGGTCCGTGCCGACAAGGGCGAGGCGGCGGGTGAGTGATCGCGATGCGTGTGCGTGCAGCAGATCGCCACCAGGCGCGCATCGCCGATGGCGGCCAGCAGCGCCTCGATATGCTCAGCCTCGTCGGGGCCGGGATCGATCACCGCCACTTCGGCGCCGCTGCCGACGATATAGCTTTGCGTGCCGGTGTAGGTGAAGGCCGAGGGGTTGTGCGCCAGCACGCGCCGCACCAGCGGGTCCACCTGTTCGGCCAAGGCGTAGGGAGAGGGTTCGGCAGGAGCGTCCATGACGGGCGATATGGGGCCTCATGGCGGCGGTGTCGAGCCGGAGACGGATCGGCCTTTGCGACTATGCGGCAGCGTTCCGGTGCGCTGCGCCCCGATATCGCTCACCCCGCCAGTCGCCGCTCCAGCCGTTCGCGCAGGCGGGCGATGGCGCCGTGGTCTTCCTCAGGCTGGCGCCAGCGGGCATCCAGGCGCAACAGGCGATCGTAGAGGCGCAGCGTGGTCTGCACCAATTCCTGGATCGGCGGAGGCAAAAGCGCCAGCTGATCCACCTCGCAGCGGCGCATGTCCGCAGAGAGGCGGCCATGGCGGCGCAGCTGGAACTCGGACAATTCGCCCAGGAAGTAGGCGCGGTGGTTCAGCAGCCAGGCCACCGCGTGCATCATGCGGGTGGTGGTGCGCAGCCCCTCGCTCGACAAGGCGACGCGGGCGCGGTCTTCCGGGTCGCCATGGTCATCACCATGGCCAGTGCCCATCCGCCCGCTCAGCGCGAAAGCGTGGCGCACTTCGTCCGATAGGACGAGCGCCTCGCAATAAAGCCCCTCTATGATCCGTGGATTGATCGTAACTGCATGCCCCATAGCGCTCTGATATGACCGAACGGGGAGGCGCGGCAACGGCCCCGCGTTACTTTTTTCGGGTCAATTCGCACCTGTCCGAAAAGGGAACGCGACGCCTGATTTGTGGCGGCGGGTCAGCCGTCCATGCAAAGCCCTGCGCAAGCGGGCAAATGGCTTAGGCGATGATGTCCGGGATGAGGTAGTCCTCGATGATGGCGATCTGATCCTTGAGGCGCAGCTTGCGCTTTTTCAGGCGCGCGATCTGCAGCTGGTCGTTAGAGCCGGCCGCGTTCAGCGCATCGATCGCGGCATCGAGATCGCGATGCTCAACCCGCAGTATTTCCAGGCGCTTGCGCATTTCCTCTTCGGTCACGCGGCACTTCCTCACCGTTGGAATTCATCAAAAACCGCTCTCCCGGCTCGACGCAGCCGGGCGGCGGCTCACCGATATGGGGCATCACGGCGCTTCGCAAGCCCGCCCTATTATGGTTCCATGACAATTGTGCCGCATCCGCATGATGCCGAGTCGGCAGACACGGGTTCGGCGCGTTTGAAAGGAGGACCATCCATGGAAACTTCGCACGTCAGCGCCTTGCAGAACAAACACGCGGGTCTTGAGCGGCAGATCCAATCGGAGATGAGCCGGCCCGTACCCGATGCCGTGGCGATACAAGCTCTTAAGAAGCAAAAACTTCGCCTCAAGGAAGAGATCGCCCGTCATTGATCGGGCCCTTTCGATATTCACCTCATAAATAAATAGCGACATTCGGCGGTTCCGCTGCGTTCCCAAAGCCGGAGCTTTGGGCTAGTCGAGACAACATGAGCATCGGAGCCGTCGAAGCCGCCCGGAATATCCTGACGCGCCTGCACGAAGTGATGGCTTCGCGCAGCAACGCGCAAACCAAGCTGAACACCGTGGTGGAAGTGATCGGCGAATGTCTCGATAGCGAGGTTTGCTCGATCTACCTTCTGCGCGAGGGGATGCTGGAACTGTTCGCCACGCGCGGACTGGCGCAGGAGGCCGTCCACGTCACGCGGATGGCCGTGGGCGAAGGTCTGGTCGGCACTATCGCCGAGGAAATCGAAACGCTGAACCTGGCCGAGGCGACGGCCCATCCTGACTTCATGTACCGTCCCGAAACGGGCGAGGAGAAATTCCACTCGTTTGCCGGCGTGCCGATCGTGCGGCGCGAGCGGGCGGTGGGCGTGTTGTCAGTCCAGCATGTGGACCCGCGCGGCTATGCCGATATCGAGATCGAGGCTTTGCAGACGGTGGCGATGGTTCTGTCCGAACTGATCCACAACGCCGATCTGGTGGACGAAGTGGATAGCTATGCCGGTGCTTCCGGCCAGACCGGGCCTGAGCAGTTGCGCGGGCTGACCCTGGTGAAGGGCCTTGCCAGCGGCGTTGCCGTCTATCACCAGCCGCGCATCACGATCGAGCATGTCGTGGCCGAGGACACCGAGGCCGAGCGCGCTCGCGTGATCATGGCGTTCGACAAGATGCGCGACCAGGTGGAGCGTATGGCCAACCAGGCCGAATTCGGCGTGGGCGGCGAGCATGAGGAGGTCCTGGCGACCTACAAGATGTTCGCCTACGACGAAGGCTGGACCCGCCGCATCAACGAGGCGATCGATTCCGGGCTGACCGCCGAAGCCGCGATCGAGCGGGTGCAGCAGCGCACGCGGATGCGGATGCGCCAGATCGATGATCCCTTGCTGGCAGACCGGATGCACGATCTGGAGGATCTGTCCAACCGCCTGCTGCGCATCGTTTCGGGCCAGCTGGGCACGGCCGCCACCATGGGCCTTCGCAGCGATGCGATCCTGATCGCGCGCAACCTGGGCCCGGCCGAATTGCTGGAATACGACCGGCGCCGCCTAAAGGGCGTCTTGCTGGAAGAAGGCTCGCTGACCAGCCACGTCGTCATCGTGGCGCGGGCGATGGGCATTCCGGTTCTGGGCCGGGTGAGGGGCCTGCGCGGCAAAGTGCGGGAAGGCGATCCGCTGCTGCTGGACAGTGATCAGGCCACCGTCACCATCCGCGCCGCCGCCGGACAGATCGAGGCGTTCGAGACCCGCCTTGGCCGCAGCCGCGAACGGCAGGCGGCCTATGCGGCCCTGCGGGACGTGGTACCGATCAGCCAGGACGGCAAACGCATCACCGTGATGATCAACGCCGGCCTGCGTGACGATGTTGCCAACCTGGCGCTAACCGGCGCGGATGGGATCGGCCTGTTCCGCACTGAGTTCCAGTTCCTCGTCTCGGCCACGCTCCCCGCGCGCGAGCGGCAGACGCGGCTCTATCGCGAAGTGATGGAATCGGCGGGCAACAAGCCCGTGATGTTCCGCACCGTCGACATCGGCGGTGACAAGACGTTGCCCTACTTGCGCCACGATGACGGCGAGGGTGAGGAGAACCCGGCGATGGGCTGGCGCGCGTTGCGCGTCGCTCTGGAGCGGGATGGCTTGCTGAAAGTCCAGGCGCGCGCGCTGATCGAGGCGGCGGCGGGGCGGACGTTGAACGTCATGTTCCCGATGGTCAGCGAACCGTGGGAGTTCGAGGCCGCACGCAAGGTCTTCGAAGGACAGCTGGAATTCCTGCGCAGCCGCCGCAAGCGCGTGGCGGAGAGCATCCGCTATGGCGTGATGCTGGAAGTGCCGGCGCTGGCCGAACAGCTCGACCTGATCGCGCCCCGCATCCAGTTCCTGTCGATCGGCACCAACGACCTCACGCAATTCCTCTTCGCGGCCGATCGCGCGAATCCCAAGCTGGCCGAGCGCTACGACTGGCTCAGCCCGGCGATCCTGCGGTATCTGCGCCGCGTGGTCCGCTCGCTCGACGGTTACAATGTGGACACCACGGTCTGCGGCGAGATGGGCGGACGGCAGCTGGAAGCGCTGGCGCTGATCGGCGTTGGGATCGAACGTCTCTCGATTACCCCCGCTTCGGTCGGACCGCTCAAGGCGATGATCGGCCAGTGCAATGTCGGGGAAATTCGTGCGGCCATGGAGGGTTGGCTGGCCAATCCACCGGAAAACCTGCGCCAAGTGCTGACGGACTGGGCGCAGGAACGCGGCATCTCCGTGGATTGACCTGGGCCTAAATACGTATCTGTCATCCTGCGTTCACTTTTACCCTCCGAAAAGCACCTGTCCGAGCGTGACACCCGGTTGACTTCGCCGTCGGGACCGCGTTGTCTCCATCCGGAAGCCCCCTATCAACCGCCGGTCGGGAGCGGCATGGAAAAACACGACATTACGCCGAGCATCTCTTCGTCGCCCACCAGCGTCGGTGATCAATTGCGTGCCGCCCGAGAGGCGCAGGGGCTCAGCCTCGGCGATATCTCGGCGCAGACGCGCGTGGCCGAACGCCATCTCATCCTGATAGAGGAAGGCCGGTTCACCGACCTTGCCGCACCGACTTATGCGATCGGGTTCTCCCGTTCCTATGCGCGCGCCGTCGGCCTGGACGAGGCGGACATCGCCGCGCGTGTTCGCCGCCAGATCGATGCGCAACCCGCCTCCCGCCCGCCGACGCTGCCCAGCTTCGAACCCGGCGATCCCGCGCGCGTGCCGCCGACGCGGATCGCGTGGGCGGCTGGCCTGCTGGCCGTCATCGTGGCGGGCGCGCTGCTGGTCTACTGGACCAATTTCCTTTCGCCTGAGGGGCAGCTGCCGCCGCTGGAGCCCGATGCAAGGCAAGTGGCCGCCGCGCCCAGCATAGCCCGTGCGCCGCAAGCGCAACCGGCAACGCCCGCCGGGCCGGTCATCCTCACGGCCATGGCGCCGCGCGTTTGGGTGAAGGTAACGGACAACAAGGGCGACCAGCTATTCCAGAAGGAACTGGCGCAGGGCGAAAGCTACACCGTCCCGGCTGACGCGCAGAACCCGCAACTGCGCACCGGTCGTCCGGACAAGTTGCAGATCACCGTCGGCGGCAGGGCACTGGCGATGCTGGGAGACAAGCCCCAGGTGGTCAGCGGTGTGGTGCTAACCCCGGCGGCTCTGGTGGAGCGGATCGGCCCCGCGGGGCAGGCGCCCGCCGCGGCGCCGACTTCGCCTGCGCCGACCTCCTCCGCTCCGGTCGCTACCACGACGCGCCTGCAACCCATCCGCCAGCAAGTGGGCGGCAATCGGGACGATAAGCCACCAGCCCCGCGCATGGATGACATGCTGCGAGGTATCGAGGCACCGGCCAATGCGCCTCAGGACAATTCGGTATCCACTACGGCGCAGTAGGCCCTGCTCGACACGGGCCGGCGGTTGAGGCAAATCTAGGATCGGGAACGCCTGCGGGCGGTGATGCGGGTGGCCCCATGGGCGGCCCGGTAAGGGAGATTGATCGGCTATGGTACTGATGCCCTCGCGGCTGACCGGCTTGCGGCAAGCCAGCGGTGCTGTCCTGGCGCTGATGCTGGCGGGAACGGCGCTGCCCGCGCTGGCGCAGAGCAACACCGAGCTGCGGCTGAACAAGGTCGAAGGCGAAGTGCGCGCGCTGCAACGCAAGGTCTTCCCCGGTAATGGTGACAAGATGTTCACGCCGGAAATCTCCGCCCCCACGCCAACGCCAGGCACGCGCCTGCCGTCCACCAGCGCGATGACCGATGTACTCACCCGCATGGATGCGCTGGAAAGCCAGGTCGCGCGGCTGACCGGGCAGGTGGAACAGAACAGCAATCGCATCACCCAGCTGGAAGCGAAGCTGGCGACCACGCAGCCGTCCACCACCGGGACGAGCATCGGCACCGGCACGCAGCCGCTGGCGACGAACGATGCGGGCGTTCCGGTCAGCACCACGCCCTCCGGCCAGATCGCGGGCGGCACCGCCACGCCAGCGCCTGCGCCGCGCCCGACCCCTACACCTGGCCCCACACCGTCCCCAGCCGCCGCAGCGCCCAGCTCCTCGCGCGTTCAGGCGGTCAGCGCCATCGTCAAGCCCAGCACCGGTAACGCCGAGGAGGACGAATACAGCTACGGCTATCGCCTGTGGGAAGCCAAGTTCTATCCCGAGGCGCAGCAGCAGTTGAAGATGTATCTGGAAAAGTACCCGCGCGGCTCACGCGCCAGCTGGGGCCGCAATCTGCTGGGCCGCGCCTACCTGGACGATGGCAATGCCCTGGAAGCGGCCAAGTGGTTCGTCCAGAACTATCAGGCCGACAAGCGCGGCGATCGTGCGCCTGACAGCTTGCTCTATCTCGCCATCTCGATGAAGCAGTTGCAGGACACCAAGCGCGCCTGCATCGCCTTGTCGGAGTTTGGTTCGACTTACGCTGCCGAGGCCGCCGGCCGCCTCAAGAGCGTATACGATACGACCAAGGGCGGCTTGAAGTGCAGCTGACGCCGCATTTTGCGGGGTGAGCATTCCTGACGAACGGGCTGGGCGTTTCGCCCAGTCCCTGCGCATGGTCTGGCCGGAGATGAACGCCCCGGCCGCGCCCCGGCTGGGCGTAGCGGTTTCGGGCGGACCGGACAGTCTGGCTCTCCTCCTCCTGGCGGCGGCGGCCTTGCCGGGACGAGTGGAGGCGGCGACGGTGGATCATCGCTTGCGGCCCGAAAGCGCGATCGAGGCGGCGGATGTTGCCGCGCTGTGCCGCTCGCTCGATATCCCGCACGCGATTCTGCCCGTCACGGTCGAGCCTGGCAACGTGCAGGACGGCGCTCGGCGCGCCCGCTACGTGGCGCTGGCGCATTGGGCGCAGCAGCGAAGCCTCCACGCGATCGCCACCGCGCATCATGCCGACGATCAGGCCGAAACACTGCTGATGCGCCTCAACCGGGCGAGCGGCGTCGCAGGCCTGGCCGGGGTGCGGCCTCGCGGCTGGGTCGCGGATGGCGATCTGCCCTTGGTCCGGCCCTTGCTCGGCTGGCGGCGGTCAGACCTTGCGCAAGTCGTCGCCGATGCGGGCGTGACGGCTGCTGATGATCCCAGCAACCGCGACGATCGCTTCGACCGCGCTCGCCTGCGCAAGGCGATCTCGGGCGCGGACTGGCTGGACGTGCCCGCCATCGCCCAAAGCGCCGCTCATCTCGCCGACGCGGATGCCGCGCTCAGCTGGTCGGCGGACATGGAATTCAACGCGCGGGTAAAGCGCGATCCGTTCGGCATGACCTATCGGCCGATGGCCCCCAAAGCGATCGCGCTGCGCGTGGTGGCGCGCATCGTCGCCGAACTGGATGCTGAAGCGAGAGGCAGCGCGATCGCCCGCCTGTTCGATGCACTCGCGGCCGGCGAACCCGCTTCCATCGGCGCCCTGGTCGTCCGCCCCAACGCCGGCGGCTGGAGCTTCGCCAAAGCCCCGGCGCGAAAGGCACCGAAGCGGGCGGGGTGAGT
>NZ_CAXYKL010000187.1:0-4401 GCF_964277725.1 uncultured Novosphingobium sp.
CGCAATTCCATCTCGTAGCGATCGGACGCCAGCGTTTCGCGCGTGCCGTCTCCGGCGATCTGCTCCACACTGACGATCGCTTGCACCGGGCGGGTCGCCAGCACTTGCCAGCAGGCGTGGGAGGGCAGCACTTCCTCGCAGCCCTGCTCCAGCGGCATCAGGCCGGTGAACGCCTCGCAAGCATCCATCGCGGTGGCGAGCAGCAGGGCCAGCGGGGTGTCGTCTGCGGAAAGAGTGATGCCCAGCCACTGTTTCAGTTCGGCCAGTGCCGCGGGCGGCGGCGCGGCAGGGGTGAGGATGATGCGGTTCATGATACCTCCGAGGGCAAGACCCTTCCCTCGCCGCCACCGCCTGCGCGGGAACGACCAGGGAAGAGGGGAAGGCGCTGAAATCAGGCGGTGATCTTCAGCAGCTTGATCGCATCGCTATCCAGCACTTGGCCGCCGATCCGCTTGGTGGCGTAGAAGTGGACGAAGGGCTTGTTGGTGAAGGGATCGCGCAGGATGCTCGTGGCGCTACGCTCGGCGATCAGGTAGCCGGCGCGGAAGTTGCCGAAGGCGATGGGGAAGGAGTTGGCCGCGATATCGGGCATGTCCTCCGCCTCGACCACCGGGTAGCCCAGCAAGCGGTCCGGCTGCCCTTCGACCAGGCCGGGTTGCCACACGAAAGCGCCGTCGCTGGTCTTCAGCTTGCGCACTTCGGCCAGCGTCGCCGCGTTCATCACCCAGCTGGCGCCCTGGCGGTGCCCGGACTTGAGCGAATGGACCAGGTCGATCAGCTTCTCTTCCGGCTCCGCGCCCAGGCTGGTGGCGTTGCCGCTGCCCAGGAACTGCAGCGTGCCGAAAGCGCGCGCGAAATCATCGGCGGCGCTGGGCGTGCCGGACAGGAAGCCGCGCGGGCGGTTGGTGCCGTTGCCGGTCACGAAGGCCGCGCCTTCGGCCCGCGCGAACTCCGCCGCGATCTCGTCCGCCAGCCAGGTTTCGAGATCGAAGGCGACATCGTCCAGCATCGCCTGGCTCGCCGCCGGGTTGGCGTAGAGTTCGCCCGAGGGCGGGGCGATCTCGGCGAAGCTGGGCGTGGCGGTTTCGGGGCGCGTGGCGGTTTCGCTGACCCAGCCGGACGCAGTGCCGCCGGTGGTGATGAGCTTGCGATAGCCCGCGCTGCCGGTCTGCACGATCTGCGCGATCGAGCGGATCGGGCTGACGTCCTTGAGGCGGGTGGCGATTAGGGCGTCGATCTCACGCGGGACGGCATAGCCGCCATCGCTGGCCACCGCACCGGAGAGCGATTTCACCTCCGTCTCGCGGCCCTGGCGTAAATAGCCGTCGACGAAGCTCTTCACTTCGATGGTCTGGCCCGCGCCGCCGATCACCGGGCGGGACGCGGCGCGGCTGACGCGATCGAGGCGGGACTTCACATCGTCCACATCGCTGCGCAGCGCCTCGACCGCAGCATCGGTGGCGTCCTGGCGGGCGACGATATCGAACGAGGCATCAAGGATCTGGGTATCTTCCATGGGGCATTGGCCTTTCGTGGTGAAGCAGTGATGAGATCCGGGCAGGGGGCCGTCTCTCAGGAGAGCGGCATGACGAGATGCACTCGCGCGCCGTGTTGCAGCGGGGAGCTGACGAGGCTGACTTCCAGAAGGTCCACCGCCAGCAGATCGCGTCCGCTGGCCGAGTGCGAAGCCGCGCGGGTGGCGTAGCCGAAGCTCAGCCCCGTCACCGCGCGCCGCAGGAGAGCCCGGCCCGCGCCGCCGTCGGGATTGTCGACGCTGGCGATCACGCGCAGGCCGCGCGCATCCTCGGCGATATGCTCGACCCAGCCGATGCGCTGGTCGGCGCGGTGCTGCCAGAACAGCGGCAGCGGATCGCGGCGACCCGCCAGCGACTGCGCGAAGGCACCGGGCCGGATGGCATCGCGCCCGGCATCGCGCCGCCCGAACAGCGCGGCATATCCGGCGAAGCGCAGGCTCACTTCAACAGTTCCGTCGCGCCCAGCCGCACGGCCAGTCCCAGCAGCACCAGCGCGCAGAACCCGCGCACGATCCAGGCCAGCGCGGCGTTGCGGGCGCTCGCCTTGGCATCGCGCCAGGCGCGCAGCAGCTCGCGCAGTTCGGACAAGTCGCCCGAGGCACGCGCATCGTCCAGCCCGATCGAGGCCAGTGTGCGCTTGGCCCCCAGCTCGCTCGCCTCCTCGACGATGGCGCGCAGGGTGACCAGATCGACACCTTCGGAGCGGGCTTGCGAAAGCAGACCGGCTAGCATGTCATTGTTCATGAAATGTTCCCTTCATTCTTTGCCGGCAGGCCCAGCATCGCGCGCTTTTCCGCATCATCCAGGAAGTCGGCTGCGGTGACTTGCGCCCACAATCGCTCGCGATCCTCCGCCAGCGCGGGGACGCGATCGAGATCGATCGCCAGCAGCGGCTTGCCCGGTTCGGCGGGGAACCACGGGGCCAGCCCCTCCGCCAGCGCGCCCAGCAGCTTGGTGGCCAGTGGCAGCAGAGTGAGCCGCCACAGCGCGCGGTTGGCCTCGCGATAATTGGCGTATGTCGCATCGCCCGGCAGACCCAGGAGCATAGGGGGCACGCCGAAGGCCAGCGCGATGTCGCGCGCGGCGGCGGACTTCAGCGTGGCGAAGTCCATGTCCGCCGGGGTCATCGCCATGGCCTGCCACTTCAGCCCCCCTTCCAGCAGCAGCGGCCGCCCGGCGTTGGCCGCGCCGGCGAAGGTCCGGCTCAACTCGTCCCGCAAGCGGTCGAACTGCTCGCCCGTCAACGTCGCGCCATCGCCGCCATCGTAAACCAGCGCGCCGGAGGGGCGGGCGGAGTTTTCCAGAATCTGGCGGTTCCAGTCGGCGGCGGCATTGTGGATCACCACCGCTTGCTCTGCGGCCACCAGGCAACCCGCGCCGTGGTGATCGTCCGCCGGGTGGAAGTGGCGGATGTGGATCAGGTTCGGGCTGGCGTCCTCATCCTCCAACGCGATCGTCACCGGGCGGCCGCCGACGGTGTAGGTCCAGGCGGTGGGCCAGCCATCCGGCCCTGCGACCACGCTCATCCGCTCGGGCCGCAAGGCAAACAGCTCCACGGGAAAGCCGCGGGCATCCTTCAGCACCTGCACGAAGGCGTTGCCGTGCAGCAGGAGGTGCGAGGCGAGCGTTTCCAGCAGAGATTGCCCGGCGCTGGTATCGCTCACCAAGCAGGCCAAGCGCGGATCGGCGGGCAGCAGCGGCGCACCGGCGATCCCCTCTGCCACCAAGCGCACGGCGCGCTGGGCCACCGGGTTCTCCAGGTAGGCGCGACGCACGGCGGCGTTGTATTCGAACGGCGCGCGCGATGCGGTGCCGGTGGCGAAATGCCAGGGCGAGGCGGAGCCACGCGCCAGCGGCACGCGCTTTTCAGTGCCCTTGAAAGCGGTGACTAGCGACTGGATGATCGACATTTTACGCCTTCTCTCGGTTTGCTGGTGTGGCTCGGCGCGATGACGCGGCGGCAGGGGTAAAGCGGCGCATCACAGCGCCAGCCGCACGCTGGGCGCGCCGCGGGGTTGCAGCATCAATTCGGTCAGCGCCCAGACCAGCGCATCGGCGCGGTCGGGGGAGCGTCCCGGCCCTTCGTAGCCGCCGCCGGTGATGAGGCCGCACAACTGGTCTTCCAGTTCGGGGAAGATCCCCGCATGCCGCACGCGCCCGGCCTCGTAGAGCGCGGCGACGGGTTCGGCTCTGGCCACTTTGCCCCGGCTGGCGTGGACCAGCTTCACCGGCATCGGAATACCCGAGGCTCGAAGCACGGAGCCGACCATCTCGCCACCCTGGTTGGCTTCGGCGATCACGCGGTCGGCGTTCCACAAGTCCCTGGTGCGGGCCACCTTGCTTGCCCACCGTTCCGGGCTGGGCTTCACCAGTGAACCGTCATGCACGACCCGCGCCAGGCCATCGGCGCCGAGCCCGACGACGACGATGCCGCAGGCGTCGCCCCGGCCCGAGGCGGGCGGATCGACCCCGATCACCACCCGCGTCATGTTCGGCGGGCCGTCCTCGCGGCAGTCCTCCAGCATGGCGCGGGTCCACAGCGCCCCGGGCAGATCCTCCACCATCTCGCCGTCTAGCTCCTGACGACCCAGTAGCGATCGCCCGAAGCTGCGCCGCACATCGCGCACGAAGCGCAGCGGCAGGTTATGGGCATTGTCCTCGGTCCGCCCACGCGTGACGATGATCTCGCCTTCGGGCTCGGCCAGCAGGCGGCGCATCAGCGGAACCGCGCGCGGCGTGGTGGTGGCGACGATGCGGGGCTGCGTGCCCAGCCTCAGCCCCAGCATCAGGTTGTCCCACGCGGCGATGGCACGGCCGCCGGCATTGTCCCACTTCGCGATCTCGTCACACCAGGCGTGGCTGTGCT
>NZ_CAXYKL010000188.1:0-17887 GCF_964277725.1 uncultured Novosphingobium sp.
CTGGCGAAGATCGTCGCGTCCCCCAGGCGGCCCATCACCAACGGACGGATGCCCAAGGGATCGCGGCAGGCGATCATGCCCTGTTCGGTCATGCAGATCAGCGAATATGCGCCCTCCACCATGCGCAAAGCATCGACGAAGCGGTCCATCAGCGTCGGGTAGCGACTGGTCGCCACAAGATGGATGATGACTTCGGTGTCCGAAGTCGATTGGAAGATCGCGCCCCGGCGAACTAGCTCGCGCTTGAGGTGGCTGGCGTTGGAGATGTTGCCATTGTGCGCGATCGAGAAGCCACCGGCTGACAGATCCGCGAATAGCGGCTGTACATTACGCAAGCCCGAGCCGCCCGTGGTGGAATAGCGCACGTGGCCCGAAGCCATCTCACCGGGCAATGTCTCCGAGATCGATTTGTCGGCAAAAACCTGCGCGACGTGGCCCAACCCACGATGCGAGTAGAACTCTCGCCCGTCATAAGTGGTGATGCCGACGGCTTCCTGACCGCGATGCTGCAAGGCATGAAGCCCCAGCGCAGCAATATTCACTGCGTCTCTTGCGCCGATAACGCCGAAAACGCCGCACTCTTCGCGCAGCTTGTCTCCGTCTTGATCACGGAAGGGGTGAGTAAAGTTCATGAGAAATTTCCGACCCGCGCGGCGCGCTTCTGATTGCGGGCATGTGATGGAAGCCGGTCCAAATTGCAAGGGAGTTGGTGGGCGCGCGGGACGATACAGCCCGATATGGCATCATCATGATATCGCGTGTCGGCATCCTCGTGCAACCTGTGTGCCGTTATGCCGTTTAGTGGCCCTACGAAGTTGATGGCTGGTCGCTTGCCACTCACGCCTCGAACACCTATTCGCCCTGGCAACCTCTTGCATCCGGACCAAACGCGCTTGCTGCTTTCCCCTTTCGAATGGATGATTGCCAAGCGCTACATGCTGCCCGGCCGGGGAGAGGCGTTCATCGCGCTCGTCGCCGGGATCAGCTTGGTCGCGGTGTCGCTGGGCGTTGCGGCTCTGGTCATCGTGATGAGCGTCATGAATGGCTTTCGCGCAGAGCTGTTCGACAAGATCGTGGGCTTGAACGGCCATGCGATCATTCAGGCCTACGGCGGGCGGCTGGGCAACTGGCAGGAGGTGCTACAAGACGTTCGCAAGACCCCCGGCGTTACGCGGGCTTCTCCCTTGATTGAGCAACCGCTTTTGGCGACGTTCAATGGCCGGGTTGAGGCAATCCTTGCGCGTGGCAACACCCCGGAAGATATCCTGCGCTTAAAGCCGCAGTTGAAGGCAGGCAGCCTCGCGCCCTTGAAGGCCGGGGCAGATCAGGTGGCGATCGGATCGCGTCTGGCCCAGAACCTGGGCGTCCAGGTGGGTGACACGATCACGATCATCAACCCGCAAGGGCGATCGACACCGTTCGGCACGGTACCGCGGCAGATCGGCTATCAGGTGGCTGCCATCTTCGAGATCGGCGTTTACGACTATGACCAGGCGTTCGTTGTCATGCCGGTCGCCGACGCGCAAACCCTGCTGCTGACCGGCGACACTATCGGCATGATCGAGGTGACCACGACGGACCCGGATCGCGTCGGTGAGATCATGGCGCCGCTCACGCGGCAATTGGCCGGGCAGGCCGTCGTCACCGACTGGAAGACGATCAACGCCTCCTTGTTCGAAGCGCTGGCGGTAGAGCGGGTGGCGATGTTCGTCGTCCTCTCGATCATCGTGCTGGTGGCGGTGTTCAACATCCTGTCTTCACTCATCATGCTGGTGCGCGCCAAGACCCGCGATATCGCGATTCTGCGCACGATGGGGGCGACGCGGCGATCTTTGACCAAGATCTTTGTCACCGCCGGCTTCCTGATCGGCGCACTCGGCACCGGAGTGGGTGTGATCCTGGGCTTCATCTTCCTGTTCTTCCGCCAGCCGATCGTCCGCGCCGTTGAACTGCTGACCGGCCAGAATCTGTGGGACCCGTCGATCCGGTTTCTGACGGAACTGCCAAGCCGCACCGACCCGGTGGAAGTGACCGTGATCTGCGTCCTCTCGCTCGTCCTCAGCTTCCTCGCCACGCTCTATCCCGCGTTCAAGGCGGCGAGCACCGATCCCGTGCAGGTGCTGCGCTATGAATAACGCCGTCGTCCGCCTTGAAAACCTGACGCGTAGTTTCGAGCAGGGCGGCGTGCGTATCGATGTGCTGCGCGGTGCCAACCTGGCGATCCAGCCTGGTGAGATCGTGGCGTTGCTGGGACCGTCTGGCTCCGGCAAATCCACCATGCTGCAGGCGATCGGCTTACTGGAAGGCGGCTTTGGCGGCCTGATCGAGATCGCCGGCATCAACGCCTCGCAACTGGGCAAGGACCAGCGCGCCGCAGTCCGCCGCGACCATATCGGCTTCGTCTATCAATTCCATCATCTGCTTCCCGATTTTTCGGCGATGGAGAACGTCGTCCTCCCTCAATTGGTCGCGCACAGATCGCAGGATGACGCGCAAGTGCGGGCGCGGGAGTTGTTGGACGCGCTAGGCCTCGGTGCCCGGCTGGACCACCGGCCGAGCCAGCTTTCGGGCGGTGAGCAACAGCGTGTCGCCGTCGCGCGGGCGTTGGCCAACAAGCCGCAGATGGTGCTGGCCGATGAGCCGACCGGCAATCTGGACGAGGCCACCGCCGATCGCGTGCTGGGCCAATTCCTCGAACTCGTTCGTGGAGAAGGTTCTTCAGCGCTGGTGGCGACTCACAACGAACGACTGGCTCGCGCCATGGATCGCGTCGTTCGTCTGCACGATGGCCTGCTCGAAGAAACAGGTCTGCGTTAATTTAGTTTAAGCACGTAGCCTCGTAACACATCAGGCATACAAATCAGGAGAAGGCGATGAGCGACATCCCCACCACGACGCAGGGCGGCTCTGGTGAAACCCATGGCATCGGCTGGAACGATGCGGCCGAGCTTCACAAGTGCGCGGATGGTGGCGGCCTGTTTCATCGGTTGAAGACGATCCGTCGCGGCACCCTGGCCGAACTGATCTCGTTCGTGCTCAGCTTGCCCGACGATCAGCAAGGCGATTACGCGATCCAGAAGGAAGGCGATCACCAGCTGAGGATTGGCGAAATCCGCGGTCTGTCGCGCCGTCCGGACTTTCCGACGCGCCATCACTGACATTTGGATTCCCCGCCGATAGGCCGTCGATCACAAGCGGTCGATCGACTGGAGGGGAGCGAAACGATAGTGGCCAGCGCTTTGGTACCAAATACGGCAATTCCACTAATCGGCGGTGACCCGACGCTATGACGACGATCGCCGATTTTCAGGTTCGCGCCGGGACTGGCGCGCCAATCGCGCTGGGCAGTAAGCTGGGCAAAGTCCTGCTGGTGGTGAATACCGCCAGCCATTGTGGCTTCACGCCGCAATATGCCGGGCTTGAGAAGCTGTGGCAGGACTTTGGCCATCGCGGGTTCGAGGTTCTGGCGTTTCCGTGCAACCAGTTCGGGCGCCAGGAGCCCGCCGCCGATTCCGAAATCGCCACATTCTGCGACATCCATTTTGGCCTGAGCTTTCCGTTGATGAGCAAGATCGACGTGAATGGTCCAAATGCACTTCCTCTGTTCGACTGGCTGAAAGGTGAAGCTCCCGGACTGCTGGGTTCTCGCGGTATCAAATGGAACTTCACCAAGTTCCTCGTCGATCGAAACGGTCGCGCGGTGCGACGCTACGCCCCGCTGGTGAAGCCGGAAGTCATCGCTGCCGATATCGAGACTTTGCTGAGGGCCGCTCCGCCCGCTTGAACCAGGCGATGTTTCCCCGGTTTTGTCCCGGCCACCCTTGATTGCGCCGGGCAGCAGCGCCAAAACCAAGCCTATGGCTTTCGCGCAGTTCGTGCCCCTCCGCATCTTCTCCAGCTTCACGATGCTAGACGGCGCGATCGAGCCCAAGGCGATCGCCAAGCTGGCAAAAGAGCGCAAGTTCCCCGCAGCGGCGATCTGTGATCGCAATGGGCTCTACGGCGCTGTTTCCTTTGCCCCGGCGTGTCGCAGCGCCGGTGTGCAACCGATCATCGGCACATTCCTTGCCATCGCCCGCGACACGGCGCCAGACGGCCCGATCGACTGGCTGGCCCTTTTCGCGCAAGACGAGACCGGGTGGAACAACTTGTGCCATCTCGTAAGCCGCGCTCATCTGGATCGACCTCTCGAACGAGAGCCACACGTCGATCTGGCGGACTTGGAAGGCCGGTCCGAGGGGTTGATCTGCCTGACCGGCGCGGCTGAGGGTGCGCTTGCCCGCCTGCTGGCCGATGGACGGGACGCCGCCGCTGGCGCGATGTGCGATGATCTGCAGCGCCTGTTTCCGCAGCGACTCTATATCGAAATCGCCCGCAGTGGTGACCCGGTTGAAGATGCGTCCGAAGATGGGCTGATCGAGATGGCCTATGCCAGGGACTTGCCGCTGGTGGCCACTAACCCGGCGCAATACGCCGAAAAGCACTTCCATTCGGCACACGATGCGCTGCTCTGCATCGCCAATTCGACGCATATCGATGCGCCTGACCGTCCTCGCTCATCCGATCAGCGCTGGGTGAAGTCGGCGGAAACGATGGCGCAGGCTTTCGCAGACCTTCCCGAGGCCCTAGCCAATACGCTCGTCGTCGCCCAGCGCTGCGCTTTTGCGCCGCCCAAGCGCAAGCCGATCCTGCCCAGCCTTGCCGGTGATAAAACCGGTGAAGAGCGGATGCTGGAACGCGATGCGCGCCTGGGCCTTGCATCGCGCCTTGCACCCTATTGGCCCGAGACTACGATAGACGAACTGAACGCCGTCCTGTCACTGCCAGAAGATCAGCGCGCCGATGCCTGGGCCGCGCGGCTCAAGCCGCACGGTGTGCCCGAAGAGTTTCTGGAATATGCCGATCGCCTGGATTTCGAGACGTCGATCATCATCCGCATGGGCTTTCCGGGCTACTTCCTGATCGTCGCGGACTTTATCAAGTGGGCCAAGGATAACGGCATTCCGGTGGGTCCCGGTCGCGGATCGGGTGCGGGATCGGTCGTCGCCTGGGCGCTGACCATTACAGACTTGGACCCGTTGAAGCTCGGCCTGCTGTTCGAACGCTTCCTCAATCCCGAACGCGTTTCGATGCCGGACTTCGACATCGATTTCTGCGAAACCCGTCGCGGCGAGGTGATCCGCTACGTGCAGGCCAAGTACGGTCATGATCACGTCGCCCAGATCATCACCTTCGGCAAGATGAAGGCCCGCGCCGTGCTGCGCGATTGCGGGCGTATCCTGCAGATGGGTTACGGCCGCGTCGACTCGCTGTGCAAGATGGTGCCCAACCATCCCACCGACCCCTGGACGCTGGACCGCGCGGTGAACGGGGCGGTCGACTTCCGGCGAGAGTACGACAACGACAAGGAAGTGAAGCGCCTTGTCGATCTGGCCCGACAGCTGGAAGGCCTGCCGCGCAACTCTTCGACCCACGCGGCGGGCGTGGTGATCGGCGATCGGCCCTTGTCCCAGCTGGTGCCGCTATATCGCGATCCGCGATCGGACATGCCGGTCACCCAGTTCGACATGAAATATGTCGAGGACTCCGGGCTGATTAAATTCGACTTTCTCGGCCTCAAGACTCTGTCCGTGCTGCGCAAGGCCACCGACCTGCTGGAACGGCGCGGCATTCGTATCGACTTGTCGACGCTCGCCTGGGACGATCCGGGCGTGTACGATCTGTTGAAGCGTGGCGACACGGTGGGTGTCTTCCAGCTGGAATCGGAAGGCATGCGCCGTACGCTGGCAGCGGTGAAGCCGACCAACTTCGGCGACATCATCGCGCTCGTCTCGCTCTATCGTCCGGGCCCGATGGACAATATCCCGCTGTTCGGTCAGCGTAAGAACGGCCTGGCGGCGATTGAGTATCCGCATGAGAAGTTGGCGGTAATCCTGGGTGAAACCTACGGAATCTTTGTCTATCAGGAGCAGGTCATGCAGGCCGCGCAGATCCTGGCGGGGTACTCGCTGGGCGAGGCTGACTTGCTGCGCCGCGCGATGGGCAAGAAGGTCCAGGCGGAGATGGATGCGCAGCGCCAGCGCTTCGTCGATGGTTGCAAGCTGCATTCCGGCATCGAGAAGGCCAAGGCGAACGAGCTGTTCGACTTGATCGACAAGTTTGCCGGATACGGTTTCAACAAGTCGCACGCTGCCGCGTACGCCCTGCTGGCGTACCACACCGCGTGGCTGAAGGCGCATTATCCGCACGAGTTTTACGCGGCATCGATGTGCTTCGACATGCACCAGTCCGAAAAGATGGCGGTGTTCGTGGACGATGCGCGCCGCAACGGCATCCAGCTCTCACCACCGGACATCAACAGGTCCGAGGCCGAGTTCACCGTAGAAGAGACGCGCGATAGCCATGCCGTGCGCTATGCGCTGGCCGGCATCCGCAACGTCGGCGAAAAGGCGATGGAGGCGATCGTCGCCGAGCGGGTGGCTAACGGCAACTTCGTCAGCCTGGACGACGTATTCCGCCGCGCACCGGCCGGATCGATGAACCGTCGCCAATTGGAAAGCCTCGCGGCGTCCGGCGCGTTCGATGAATTGGAGCCTAATCGCGCAAAGGTCATGGCGAATGCCGAGACACTTCTTGCGGAGGCGGACCGCGCCTCTCGAGAGCGGGTCAGCAGCCAGCATGCGTTGTTCGGCGGGGACGATCATGCAGAACAGGCGCTGCGCCTCGTCGATTGTCCACCGTGGGGCCGGTTGGACCAGATGGCGAAGGAGCGAGAAAACTTCGGCTTCTACTTCGCCGCCCACCCGGTTGAGCAATGGCGCATGGTGGCGACCGCCAATGGTGCGCGCACGCATGGCAGCTTGATCGCAGGCGGGGCGAGCGGCCGGGCCGGAGCGGTGATGGCCGTGCTGGTGGAAAGCGTCCAGAAGCGCAAGACCCGCAAGGGCAAGGACTTTGTGATCGCCGACTTTTCAGACCAGTCCGGTCAGTTCAGCGCTTCCTGCTTCGAGGAAAGCCTGGTCGATAGTTTCGTGAAGTGGGCGAAGGAGGGCACCTGCGTGCTTCTCAATGTGGAGCTTGATAGCCCCAGCGCCGACGAGCCCCCTCGTGTCACCGTCCGGGGTGCCCGCCCGCTGGCCGAAGTGACCAGCGATGCGCGCATGGTGATGACGATCGATATTGACCGGGTCGAGGCAATTCAGGAACTTGCCTTGCTGATGCGGCCGGGCACTAAGGGGACGGGCGAGGTGATCGCACGGCTTCATCTCGGCGATGGCCAAATGCAGAACGTGCGCCTGGGGCGCGATTTCGCGCTGGATGGAGACTTCGCCGAACAGCTGGCACAGATCGAGGGGATTACCGTCGAATCGCTGGCACCGCGCAAGCTTCGCATGGCGGCCTGATCATTCGCCGGTCGCTGGTGGCGTACCGACGCCACTAGCGACCGGCTTGGTCTTACTTGTCAGTGATCTTGTCGGCCGCGTTTTCTGCGGCGCTGCCGACTTGCTTCGCGGCGTCACCGACGCTGCTGGCAGCCTCGGCAACGGCGTTATCCTTGGCGGACTCGCTGGAGCTGGTCTGGCTGAAGAAATAAATGCCGGCGATGACCGCGATCAGCAGTACGATGGCCAGCAAAGCCGTGCCACCACCGCCGCGCCTGCGATCACCGTCGTGAATGACGGTCGTGTGGGTCGTGGGGCCGTTTGCACCCTCGACAGTCGTGATCCGTTCCTCAACCATTCTGGCCTCCTCTTCAAACATTGTACGCGCCGAAACGCCTGTATGTCTGTTCGGTTGCTAGAGCAGCGACAACTGACCATCCATGGATGGCCGCCTGAAGCGAGTGCAATCCAGTTTCACTTCCGGCCTACCCATCGCATGGCGACGCATCGCGATGGCAAAGCGCCGTCGGAAAAGGTCGGCCCAAACGCCTTCCGGCTTCATTCGCATACCAAAGCGTGGATCGTTGTCTCGACCACCACGGATCGATTGGATCGTCGCCATCACCTTGCCTGCCCGATCAGGGAAATGGGTCTGCAGCCATTCCCGAAACAAGGGTGCCACCTCGTGCGGCAGGCGCACGATGATCCATGTGGCGGCGCTGACGCCGAAATTTGCCGCCTCCGCCAGAATGCCTTCGATGTAGCAATCGGTGATCGATGGGATCACCGGCGCGATCGACACATGGCACGGCACACCCGCGTCGACCAAACGGCCCAGTGCCGCAAAACGCTTCGCTGGCGAGGCGGCCCGTGGCTCCAGCAACCGCGAGAGCCGCGCATCCAGGCTGGTCACGGAGATTCCGACCGAGGTAAGGTTTTGCCGCGCCAGTTCGGCAAGAAGATCCAGATCCTGCAAAACGCGGTCTGACTTCGTGGTGATCGTCACGGGGTGCCGCACTTCCAGGCACGTTTCGAGAACTTGCCGCGTGATCCGGTAATCCGCTTCGATCGGCTGATAGGGATCGGTGTTGGTTCCCATGGCGATGGGCGCGGGTCGGTAGCTGGGCTTTGCGAGGGTTTCCTTCAGCAGGCGGGCGGCATCGGGCTTGGCGAAAAGCTTGGTTTCAAAATCCAGCCCAGGGGACAGATCGTGGAAAGCGTGGGTCGGTCGGGCGAAGCAGTAGATACAGCCATGCTCGCAGCCACGATACGCGTTGATCGATCGATCAAAAGGTACATCGGGAGAGGCGTTGAACGACAGGATGGCCTTGGGATGCTCAACCGTTACCGTTGTCCGCAGCTTTTCGACAGGCCCGTCAACACAGTCATGCACATCCTCCCAGTCGCCATCAGCCTCACGCGCAGCGATATTGAAGCGCGTCGAGGCCTGAGACGATTGTGCACCTCGGCCCTTGGAAGATGTTTGCGCAACCATTCCTGATGTAGAACATATCAGGAACAATTATGCAAGCCAGCACGCTTTGGCCTGGCCCAGATGCCAGGTATCAACCTTGCCCGGATGGGCGACCGCATCAAATCTCGCGAAGGCGCGGCATCAATTCTACGAAGTTGCAGGGACGATTCCGGCTGTCGAGTTGCTCGGCCAGAATCCCGTCCCACCCATCTTTCACCGCGCCATTCGAGCCGGGGAGGGCGAAGATGTAGGTCCCGCGTGACAGGACCGCGCATGCACGCGACTGAATGGTGGACGTGCCGATCGTCTTGTAGCTGATCCAGCGAAACAGCTCGCCAAAGCCAGGAATATCGCGCTCTTTCACGCGGTCCAGCGCTTCGGGCGTCACGTCGCGTCCGGTCAGTCCGGTGCCGCCGGTGATGACGACGGCGTCCACCGAAGGGTCTGCGATCCAGGCTTCCAACTGCCCGACGATCGTCGGCACATCATCGCGCACGATGTTGCGGGCGGCGAGCGAATGGCCCGCCCCGGTCACGCGCTCCGCGAGGATATCGCCCGAAGTGTCGTCTTCCGGGCCGCGCGTGTCGGATACGGTGAGGACGGCGATCTGGATCGGCTTGAACGTGCGGGAAAGATCAACGGCCACGCGATATTACTCCGTTCGATGCCATGCGCACCCCGGTCGCGCTGCCAAGGCCGGGGAAGGTGGGCCACATGCCCTGCGCCAACGCCTCCCGGCTTTCCGACGCACCGCCCGCTTGCCGCTCATACATCCAGAAGTTGCGCATCACGATGTTCACGTAGCCGCGCGTCTCCCAATAGGGCAGCGATTCCATCCAGAGGAGGGGATCGCCCTGATCGCGCACTTCGCTGTTCCAGCGGCCGATCGGGGCCAGCCCCGCGTTGTACGCCGCCATCACCTTGGGCAGCAGGCCTTGGGTTGCGCCGGAGTTCTTCAGCATCTGCAAGTGCCGCTGTCCGAAAGCGAGGTTGACCTCCGGCTTGTTCAGATCGCTTGCCGATCCACTGAAGCCCAGCGATCCGCTATGGTCCTGCGCCGCGGCAGGCATGATCTGCATTAGGCCACGCGCGCCGGCCGGGCTGACCACATTGGTCTGAAATACCGATTCCTGCAGCACATGCGCGTAAACCAGTGCCGGATCGACCTGCCAACCACCGGCCGGTGTCCACTTCGGCGTAGGGAAGCGTGTCGCCGGGGCGGGTTTGCCGCCGTAAGGGGCATTGTAAGCCATCCACAGCTGTGCCTTGGGGAGACCAAGATCGCGAGCAAGGCGGCTGAGCGGTTCGAACTCGGAAGGGGCGCCGATCCGGGCTTGATAGCGCAAAACCTCGTCGGCCAGGCTATCGCGGCCGATCTCGGTCAGCGCAACGGCCACGCGGATGTTGCCCTCGTCACGCAGTTGCTGCCAGTCGGTTTGCGTGAAATCCGCCGCTGAATGCTGCTGCGGCAGGCGCAGGCCCAGTTGCTCGGCCGCGAGCATCCCATAGAGCGTCTCATCACGGACCGCGGCCTTGCGCAGGATTACCGCCGCCTGTTCTGGCTTGCGGCAACGGACCAGCGAGCGGCTTTGCCAGTAATAGGCCGCGGAGGTCAGCTCGGCATTCTCCGATCGGGTGGAGGCATTGCGGAACGCGTCCGCCGCACCGTCGCAATCGCCCAGGCGGAAGGCGGCGAGCCCGGCGGTCCACCAGGCTTCTCCCACCCACGGCCCCACGCCTTGGGTCGCAAGCTGAGCGAGTTGGTAGGCCGGGGCGTCCTGGTTCTCGATATAGAAGCTCCACGCCACCTTCTGCCGCCATTCCGCGCGGGCGGAGGGGCTGAGGGCGCCATCGATTCCATCGAGAAGGACACGCGCGCCCACCGGGTCGTCGGCCTTGATGCGATCCATGATACCGGCGGAGACCGTACCGGGCATGGTGCCGTCATTGATCGAGGAAGGGCGGATGCGCTTGGGAAGCGAGGGCAAGCTGGCAAACTGGCGCTGCACCGGCGCGCTGGGGACGCTCAATGCGCCGCGCTTCAGCGCCAGGCGGCTGATCTGGTCGGCACCGGGGAGCGTGGTGCCTTGAGACAGCCACGTCTGCAGTTCGGCCAGCTCGATCTTGGGTGAGTTTGAATCCAGGAAGTATTCCGCACGTGCCTGCTGATGCAACGGCCCATCGGGCTTTTGCGCGAACATCGACTGAACCGTGGTCCAGTCCTTATGGTCAATCGCATCGAACAAGCGGCGGTAGTAATCGCGTTCGTCCTGACTGAGCAGCGTGGGAACCGCCGTTCGGTCGGCCCTGCTGCGGAAATATTCCACCGCGGCGCTGTTGGCGAATGCGGGAGCCGATACCAGCGACGCGGCGCTCAGAAGGGCAAGAAGCCCGGCCTTGGCAGCATTCCTCAAGTTGTCACCCCAATATAATCCGATCAATTCGGCCGACCCAGTTCGTCATCACGACAGACGCCATGCATTCACGCCGTCCAGTCCAGCCACGCACGCCAGACCAAAGCCTTCCAGCGGGCCTGCGCCTGAGGCGCCGGTATCCGCCGAAGTCCCAGTAGCGGAATCGTGGCATCGTGATGGTTAAAACTGAGTGAAACGGCAGCCGCTTGAGGCGAACCGTGTCCAAGCAGCGGCAGGATGACGCCGCCGATGGCGATGATCCGTTTCGGAGCCACCAAAGCAACGTGGTGCTGCAGCGCCGCGGCGATCGCGCCTTGCGATATCGCCGACCATTCGGTTCCCGGCGAATGGCAGGGCAGGGCGCTGGCGACGTAAACCTGATCGTCGGAAATCCCGCCCGCTTTCAGGAAGCTGGCGATCATCCGTCCTTCCGGCCCAGACAACAGACGCTCGCGATCATCGGCTTCGGGTTCGCAGGCTATGATCATCACGTCTGGCGATGCCACACCGCGCGGGGGAACGCGGCCGACACAGCGGCCTCCGTCCAGCTCACGCGCGGTCATCCACCATGCCTGGAAAGCCTCGAGGTTATCCGGAAGCGGCATTGGCTCTTCGGCGATCGCGGGCGCAACGGCAGGCATGACCGGTTTGATCTGCCTGGGCGCGCTGGCATCCGGTGCCTTCGCGGATTCATCCGGAGCGAGCCAGGCATGCGGATCGTCTTCCAGAACGCTGGTCAAACCGGCATCCCGCCACCAGGCCATCGCCGCTGCGAACAACTCAGTAGAATCCGGATTTGTTCCGCGGGTCATGTCTCTAAGCCTTGACCTGTCGACCTCCACCAATCAAGGCAGTCGACGCGCAAATGACGAAATATAATTCCGTAGGGACATGACAGGCATGAGTGAACGTGAATCGATGCCGTTCGACGTGGTCATCGTCGGAGGTGGTCCGGCAGGCCTCTCGACGGCGATCCGTCTGAAACAGATCGATCCTGAATTGGCCGTATGCGTCCTCGAAAAGGGCTCTGAAATCGGCGCTCACATCCTGTCCGGCGCAGTGGTCGATCCGCGCGCTCTGGATGAGTTGCTGCCGACCTGGCGTGAAGACGGCTGCCCGATGGCCGAAGTGCCGGTGACCGACAATTGGCACTGGCATCTGACCAAGGGCAAGAAGATGTCGATGCCGCACATCATCATGCCCCCGTTCATGTCTAACGATGGAAATTACACCGGATCCCTGGGCAACCTGTGCCGCTGGCTGGCCGAGCAGGCCGAGGCGCTGGAAGTGGAAATCTTCCCCGGCTTTTCCGCGTCTGAAATCCTGTACGACGAGAAGGGCGCCGTCACCGGCGTTGTCGCCGGCGTGATGGGCATCGGTCGCGATGGCGAAAAAAAGCCCGACTACGAACCCGGCATGGAATTGCTGGGCAAGTACACCGTCTTCTGTGAAGGCGCGCGCGGTCATCTCACCAAGCGCCTGAAAGCGAAGTACGATCTGGAAGCGGATTGCCAGCCGCAGATCTACGGCATCGGCCTGAAGGAAATCTGGGACATCGCGCCCGACAAGCATGTGCCGGGTCGCGTTATCCACACGCAGGGCTGGCCGCTTTCGGAAAGCGACAGCTGGGGCGGCGGCTTCCTGTATCACCAGGCGAACAACCAAGTCGCGCTCGGCTTTGTTACCGCGCTGGACTACAAGAACCCCTACGTCTTCCCGTTCGAGGAATTTCAGCGCTGGAAACAACATCCTGACATTCGGGCGATCCTGGAAGGTGGCAAGCGCGTTTCCTACGGTGCGCGCGTGATCAACGAGGGTGGCTGGCAGTCGGTACCCAAACTGGCGTTCCCGGGCGGCGTGCTGGCGGGTTGCTCGGCCGGTTTCGTCAACGTGCCGCGCATCAAGGGCTCGCACACCGCGATGAAGAGCGGCATGCTGGTAGCAGAAGCGATTGCGGCGGCGGTAAAGGCCGGGCGCGAGCAGGATAGCCTGGACGAATACGACGCCGCCGTGCGCGACAGCTGGATCGCCACCGAACTGAAGCTGGTGCAGAACGCTGAACCGATGGTCGCCAAGTGGGGCGGCGAAATGGGTACGGTGCTGGCCGGCGCGGACATGTGGCTGCGCACTTTGTTTGGCTTCGGCCTAGCCAAGCCGATGAAGCATCACCGCGATTCCGAGGCCACCGGTCGTGCGGATCTTTACCGCCCCATCGCTTATCCCAAGCCCGATGGCGTGATCAGCTTCGACCGCCTGACCAGCGTTTCCTACTCTTTCACCAATCATGAAGAGGATCAGCCGGTCCACCTCGTGCTGAAGGACCCGGACTATCCGCTGCGCACCGAGCTTCCGGTGTTTGGCGGACCATCCACCCGGTACTGCCCCGCAGGCGTCTACGAATACGTCCGCAACGAGGATACGGGCGCGATGCGCTTCCAGATCAATTCGCAGAATTGCGTGCATTGCAAGACCTGTGACATCAAGGATCCGGGCCAGCAGATCGAGTGGACGGCGCCGGAAGGCGGCGGGGGGCCGAACTACCCGAACATGTGATCCGGCTTCGCTGATGGCGCGCCCCACATGCTGACGGAAACGGCCTACGCCAAGATCAACCTGGCGCTGCATGTGCGGCGGCGCCGGGATGACGGCTATCATGAGCTGGAAACGCTGTTCGCCTTCGTGGACGATGGTGATCGGCTGGCCGCGCGCCCATCCCAGCAGGACAGCCTGGCGACCACGGGCGAGTTTGCTCCGGCTATCGACGATCCTTTCGGCAACATCGTCGCCAAGGCGCTGGGCAAGCTTCCCCACGGCCCCGGTTGGGCGGTGGACCTGGAGAAGCGTCTGCCCGTCGCCGCCGGTCTGGGCGGCGGATCGGCCGATGCCGGCGCGGTGTTCCGCCTGGTGGAGCATGCCCATGGCTTGCCTGACGATTGGGCCCGTCGCGCCGCTACTCTGGGCGCGGACGTGCCCGCCTGCGTGCTTTCGCGGGCCTGCATCGGTACGGGCATCGGCACTGATCTTGAGGAAGTGCCCAACGATTTGGCCGGTATGCCGGTCATCCTCGTCAACCCGCGCGTGCCCATGCCCACGGGCCCCATCTTCAAGGGCTGGGACGGTCAGGATCGCGGCCCCATGCCATCCGGTTCCCTGCGCCAGATCGCGCTAGACGGTCGCAACGATCTGGAAGCACCCGCGCTTGCCCGGCAACCCGTAATCGGTGAGGTGCTGACCGCCTTGCGTCAGACTGGCGCGTTCCTTTCGCGCATGTCAGGCTCGGGGGCGACGTGCTTTGCCCTGTACGACCAGACGGCCGATCGCGACGCCGCGGTCGCATCGCTCGCGGATCGGCACCCGGACTGGTGGCAGATGAGCGGGGCCCTGCGCTGACATGATCGAAGGCACGGCCACGCAAACCGAGGCGTATGAGATCGTCGGCGAACCCACGGCCGGGGGCATCCTGATCATTTGCGATCATGCCTCGGCGCGGGTGCCGCAGGACATCGACCTCGGAATTCCTCCGGCGCTGCTTCGCGAGCATATCGCCGTTGATATCGGGGTGGCCGATGTCGCGCGGCGCATGGTCGGTCCGGGGATCGCGGGCTATCTTGCCAACATCAGCCGCCTGGTGTGTGACTTCAACCGCGATCCTGACGCTGCGAGCATCATCCCGGAAGTGAGCGATGGACATCCCATCCCCGGCAATGCACTGAGCGCCCAGAACAGGGCAGGACGCATCGCCCGTTTCTTCGACCCATATCATCAGGCGCTGAAGCACTTGCTGGCAGCAAAGCCGCCCGCATTCGTGCTGTCGATCCACAGCTTCACCCCGCGCCTCGCAAGCGATCCGCAGCAGCAGCGGCCCTGGCACGTCGGCGTCCTCTATAACGAAGATGATCGCGGAGCCCGCCTGGCGCTGCCATTGCTGGAGGCGGAGGGCCTCATCGTCGGTGATCAGCAGCCCTATTCAGGCCAATTGCTCAATGCCACGATGAACCGCCATATCGAGGCAAACCGCCGCCCTTATCTGGGCGTGGAAATTCGTCAGGACCAGATCGGCGACGCGAATGGCCAGGCGCAATGGGCCGAGCGTCTGGGGCGGATCGCCGTGGCGGTGTCACGCAACTTCGCTTGAACTCTACACCACCGGGCATTTTCCGCTTCGATCAGAACGAGGTGTGGAGTAGGGCGGCCTGATACCGTTTTTCCGTCCGTATTCCGGAGCCGCCCATGCCTGCCTATCGTTCCCGCACCACCACCCATGGCCGCAACATGGCCGGCGCGCGCGGACTGTGGCGCGCCACCGGGATGAAGGATTCGGACTTTGGCAAGCCGATCATCGCCGTGGTGAACTCCTTCACCCAATTCGTGCCGGGCCACGTTCACTTGAAGGATTTGGGCCAGCTAGTCGCGCGTGAGATCGAGGCGGCAGGTGGTGTCGCCAAGGAATTCAACACGATCGCGGTGGATGACGGCATCGCCATGGGCCATGACGGCATGCTCTATTCGCTGCCCAGTCGCGATCTGATCGCCGATAGCGTGGAGTACATGGTCAATGCCCACTGCGCCGATGCGATGGTGTGCATCTCCAATTGCGACAAGATCACGCCGGGCATGCTGATGGCGGCGTTGCGGTTGAACATCCCCGCCGTGTTCGTGTCCGGCGGCCCGATGGAGGCTGGCAAGGTCATCCTGAAGGGCAAGGAACGAGCGCTGGATCTGGTGGACGCGATGGTCGCCGCCGCCGATGAGAGCTACACCGACGAGGAAGTGAAGACGATCGAGCGCTCGGCCTGCCCGACATGCGGATCGTGTTCAGGCATGTTCACCGCCAATTCGATGAACTGCCTCACCGAGGCGCTGGGGCTTTCGCTGCCGGGCAATGGCTCGATGCTGGCGACCCATGCCGATCGTGAGAAGCTGTTCCTTGAAGCCGGTCGCGTCGCCGTGGACTTGTGCCATCGCTATTACGAGCAGGACGACGACAGCGTTCTGCCGCGCCGTGTCGCCAGCTTCGGCGCGTTCGAGAACGCGATGAGCCTGGATATTGCCATGGGTGGCTCGACCAATACCGTGCTGCACCTCCTGGCCGCCGCACACGAGGCCGGCGTGGACTTCACCATGACCGACATCGACCGGCTTAGCCGCAAGGTGCCCTGCCTCTCCAAGGTCGCCCCCGCAAAGAACGACGTGCACATGGAAGACGTGCATCGCGCCGGCGGCATCATGGCGATCCTGGGCGAGTTGGACCGCGCCGGGCTGATCAATCGCGATCTCCCCACCGTCCATTCCGCCTCCATCGGCGAGGCGATCGCGCGTTGGGACATCGCCCTTCAGCCCTCGTCCGAAGTGCGCGAGTTCTACGCGGCGGCGCCTGGTGGCGTGCCGACGCAGACCGCCTTCAGCCAGGCACGCCGCTGGGAGAGCCTGGACACCGATCGTGAAAGCGGCGTGATCCGCTCCGCCGAACATGCCTTCAGTCAGGACGGTGGTCTTGCCGTGCTTTCCGGCAATATCGCACTGGATGGCTGCATCGTGAAGACGGCCGGCGTCGATGAAAAGATTCTGAAGTTCACCGGTCCCGCCCGCGTTTACGAGAGCCAGGACGCCGCCGTGGCGGGCATCCTCGGCGGGCAGGTTCAGGCCGGCGATGTCGTGGTGATTCGCTATGAAGGACCACGCGGCGGGCCGGGCATGCAGGAGATGCTTTACCCGACCAGCTACATCAAGTCGAAGGGGCTGGGCGCGGCATGCGCTCTGATCACCGACGGGCGGTTTTCCGGCGGTACGTCAGGCCTGTCGATTGGCCACGTCTCGCCCGAAGCGGCAGAGGGCGGCGCGATCGGCCTTGTCGAGAACGGCGACACGATCGAGATCGACATCCCCAACCGCACCATCCACCTCGCCATCAGTGACGAAGTGATGCGGGAGCGCCGGGCAGAAATGGAAGCGCGTGGGAGAGATGCCTGGGCCCCGGTCCATCCGCGCCCGCGCAAGGTTTCCGTCGCACTGCAGGCCTATGCCGCAATGACGACCAGCGCGGCGCGCGGCGCTGTCCGTGATGTTTCGCAACTGAAACGCGGCTGATGCGCGGTGTCGCCGTTCTGTGCATCGTAGGCGCTGCGCTGGCGGGCTGTTCCTCGGGTAAGAACCAGGCAGCGCAAGTGGCCGAAGGTGGCGAGCGCATTTCGTGCGCGCTGGCCGGTGCTGGCGAGTTCACGCAGGACTGTTCGGTCGATCGTTCGCAGGTTGATGGCAAACTGACCCTGGTGGTCCGCCATCCGGACGGCTCTTTCCGCCGGTTCACAGTGGTCAGCGACGGTCGCGGCGTGGTCGTGGCAGATGGTGCGGATCAGGCCAAAGCCGTCGTGCAAGGCGACAAGCTGGCCGTAGCGGTAACCGATGATCGCTATCTTTTCCCCGCGACCGTGAAAGCCAAGGCGGCAGATGCCGGCAAGTGATCAGATCCTTTCAGTGGCGCAAATGCGCGCTGCCGAGGATCGGCTCATCGCGGGAGGCATCAGTGTCGAGGCGCTGATGGACCAGGCCGGGCAGGGCGCGGCGGATTGGGTATGGCGCATCGCCGGAACCCGGCGCGTGACCGTGCTGTGCGGTCC
>NZ_CAXYKL010000189.1:0-22231 GCF_964277725.1 uncultured Novosphingobium sp.
GCACGAAATCAGCGCTCGAACGTGGACTACGGTACGCTCAACCCCGCTCGGCGAGGAACCTGCGCCGCTGATTGGGCGATCCTGACCCAGGCCGATCGCTACCGCGCCGAGCGGGCCACTTTCCCGCATGAATATGCCGCTTATGCGCAGCTGATCGCCACTGGCCGGATCGTGGCAACCTTTGCGCCGGTTCCAGGCGAAAGCGGCGGGCCCGTGATCCGGGTGATCCGCTTCGCCGGCAAACCCGTAGCCCGCCCAGGTACTTTACCTCCGTTGCGCTAAAGGGCGCGCGCGATACAGAACTGTGGGTGCAGCCTGACGCCATTCCCTTTCGTTAAGCGCCGTAAGCACGGGGCTGGGCGTTGCTTGCGCATGGCTTATATCCCGGCAATGTTGCGGCGCACGGGGCGGGCGTCGCGATCGGTTTGGAGAGACAGGACATGGCCGCAGGTACCAAGACCGCAACGCGTCGCAAAAGCGGCGCTGCCCCCGGCGATATCGGCGCCGCGATCGCGGTTCGGGTGCGGGAATCGCTGCTGCCCGGCGATGGCCCTTTCGAAAAGGGCTGGGTAGAGGAAACCGCGCAGTTCCTGCTGGCCGCCGCGCGCCGCCGCGCGCCGGGTGAGCCGGTGATCGAGCTGGCCTCAACGAGCGAAGATGGTGGCCGCCGCTTTCTGCGGATCGCGCTGGTGAACGACGATATGCCGTTCCTGGTGGACTCGGTTGCCGGGGCGCTGACCGGGATGGGCATCGCCATCGATCGCCTGGTCCACCCCGTCATCACCGCCACCCGCGATGGCGATGGGCAACTGACCGGCCTCGCCGCGCCTCGCGCAGGTAAGGAGCCGGCGCAAGCGTCTCGCGAATCGCTGATCTATATCGAGGCCGCGCGCGTCGATGCGCGTCAGCGCCGCGAACTGGTGGAGACATTGGCCACCGTGCTGGCCGATGTGCGCGCCGCCGTCACCGATTACCCGCGCATGGTGGCGCTGATGAAGCAGGAAGCCGATGGGCTGACGCAGGACGAGGAAGGCGCAGAACTGCTGCGCTGGTTCGCCGATGGCAACCTGACCCAGCTGGGCCACATCACGCGCAAGCGGGAGGGCGGTCATAGCCAGTTGCTGGGCATCTGCCGCCGCGCCAAGGCGATCCTGGCCGACGCCAGCTTCGAGCGTGCCTTCGCCGCTTTTGACGAGCAGGTGAAGACCGGCACGGTGCGCGCGCCGATCATCGTCAAGGCCAACCAGGTCGCTACCGTCCACCGCCGGGTGCCGCTGGACTTGTTCCTGCTGCCAGTGATCGAGGGTGGCAAGGTCACCGCGATCTCGGTCCATGCCGGGTTGTGGACCAGTGCAGCACTGTCCACCCAGCCAGACCAGATCCCGCGCCTGCGCACGCAGTTGCACAACCTGAACACCCGCTTCGGCTTCGATCCCAACGGCCACACCGGCAAGGCGCTGCGCCATGCGTTGGGCGCGCTGCCGCACGATCTGCTGGTTAGCTTCAGCGATGCCGATGTGGAGCGGGTGGCGACGGCGATGACCGCCCAGGTCGATCGCCCGCGCCCACGCCTGTTGCTGGTGGAAGCGCCGCTTTCGCGCCATGCCATCGCGTTCGTCTGGCTCCCGCGTGATCAGCTCTCCTCGCAGATGCGCGGCCGCGTGCAGGCGCTGCTGGAGCAGACCGAGGGCGTGGACGTGCTGGATTGGTCCATGCAGGTGGAATCCGGCACCGTGGCCATGCTGCGCTTCGTGCTGGATATCCGCGATGCGCCGTCCACGCCCGATGAGGTGGAACTGGATACCCAAGTGCGGCTGCTGCTGCGCGGGTGGGGTGAGGCGGTGGAGGCCGCCGTCGCCGCGGACGGGGGCGAGGGCAATCGCGCCACCGCGATCGCCAGCCGCTATGCCGAGGCGTTTCCGCTGGGCTACCGCAGCGACTATGGCCCGGCCGAAGCCGCGATCGACATCCGCCATTTGCGCCGCCTTGCGGGCAGCGAGGCCGAGATCGCATCCGGCCCGCACAGCCGCCGCGACGTGCGGCTCTATCGCCTGCCGACCGACAGTGACGAGCGGCTGCGCCTGAAGATCTACCAGAACGAAGGCGTGCTGCCGCTGTCAGACGCGGTGCCGGCGCTGGAGGCGTTCGGGTTCCGCGTACTCGCCGAAATCCCTACCGCGCTCGATCGGGGGCGGATGGGCATCATCCATGATTTCCTGCTGGAGCTTCCCGCCGGGGAACCCGCCGCGCCGCTGGTGGACCGGGCCGAGGCGATCGAAAGCGCCTTCGCCGCCGTGCTGAACGGGCAGGCGGAGAACGATCCGTTCAACCGCCTGGTGATCGTAGCCGGGCTTGCCGCGGGCGAGGTGGACTGGCTGCGCGCCTTCTACCGCTATCTGCGCCAGACCGGAATCAGCTACACCATCGGCACCGTGGTGGATGCGCTGGGTCGCTCGCCCGCGATCACCCAGGGGCTGATGGCGCTGTTCCGTGCGCGGCACGATCCCGCCTTCAAGGGCAGCCGCGACAAGGCGGAGGAGGCCGCGTCAGAGGCGATCCGCAATGGCCTGGCCAATGTCGCCGCGATCAACGATGACCGCGTGCTGCGGCTCTATCGCAGCCTGGTGGAGGCGATCCTGCGCACCAACGCCTTCGCACCCGCGAGTGCCCCCAACAACGGAAACGGGGCGCTGGCCTTCAAGCTTGATTCCGCGCTTGTCCCGGGCCTGCCCAAGCCGGTGCCGTGGCGTGAGATCTTCGTCTATTCGCGCCGGGTGGAGGGCATCCATCTGCGCGCCGGACCTGTTGCGCGCGGCGGCCTGCGCTGGTCCGACCGGCGCGACGATTTCCGCACCGAGATCCTGGGCCTGATGAAGGCGCAGCGGGTGAAGAACGCCGTGATCGT
Source organism: uncultured Novosphingobium sp. (assembly GCF_964277725.1). NCBI lineage: Bacteria > Pseudomonadati > Pseudomonadota > Alphaproteobacteria > Sphingomonadales > Sphingomonadaceae > Novosphingobium > uncultured Novosphingobium sp. The sequence goes on from NZ_CAXYKL010000189.1 coordinate 2,906, forward strand.
GCCGACCGGCGCAAAGGGCGGCTTCTATCCCAAGCTGCTGCCCGATCCGCAGCGCGATCGCGCGGGCTGGGCGGCAGAGGGGCAGGCAGCCTACGAAATCTTCATTCGCACGCTGCTGTCGATCACGGACAACATCGTCGACAACGCGGTGGTCCATCCGGACGGCGTGGTGATCCGCGATGGGGAAGACCCGTACTTCGTGGTCGCGGCGGACAAGGGCACGGCCAAGTTCTCCGACGTTGCGAACGGCATCGCCATCGCCCATGACTTCTGGCTGGACGATGCATTCGCCAGCGGCGGCTCCAAGGGCTATGATCACAAGGCGATGGGCATCACCGCCAAGGGTGCCTGGCTTTCGGTGCAGCGCCACTTCCTGGAACTGGGCGTGGACGTGCAGAGCGATCCGGTCCGCGTGGTGGGCTGCGGCGACATGTCGGGCGACGTGTTCGGCAACGGCATGCTGCTGTCCAAGTCGCTGAAGCTGGTGGCCGCGTTCGATCACCGGCACATCTTCCTCGATCCCGCGCCCGATGCGGCCAAGAGCTGGGCCGAGCGCCAGCGATTGTTCGACCTGCCGGTGTCCAGCTGGGACGACTATAACAAGAAGCTGATCTCCAAGGGCGGCGGCGTGTTCGCGCGCACGATGAAGCGCATTCCGCTCAGCGCCGAAATCCGCGCCGCGCTGGCCATCGAGGCGAGCGAGCTGGAGCCCGAGGCGCTGATCAGCGCGATCCTGCAGGCGCCGGTTGACCTGCTGTGGTTCGGCGGCATCGGCACTTATGTGAAGTCCTCTGCCGAAAACAACGCCACAGTAGGCGATCCCGCCAACGATGCGGTGCGTGTCGATGGCAACATGGTGCAGGCCCGCGTGATCGGCGAAGGTGCCAACCTGGGCACCACGCAGGCTGGGCGGATCGAGTTCGCGCAAGTGGGCGCGGGCGGCAAGGGCGGCCGGATCAACACCGACTTCATCGACAATTCGGCGGGCGTCGATTGTTCGGACAACGAGGTGAACATCAAGATCGCGCTGGCCGCCGCCAAGCGGGCGGGCAAGTTGACCGAACCGGCGCGGGTCAAGCTGCTGCGTGCGATGACCGACGATGTCGCAGCGCTGGTGCTGGAGGACAACCGGCTCCAGGCGCTCGCCCTTTCGATCGCCGAGCGCGGCGGCGGGGCGGCGATCCCTTCGTACTTGCGCCTGATCGAGACGCTGGAGGAAGGCGGCAACCTGGATCGCCGGACCGAGGGGCTGGCCGATAACGACACGCTTTCGCGCCGGGCGCTCGATGGCCGGGGACTGACCCGGCCCGAACTGGCGGTGCTGCTCTCCAGCGCGAAGCTGGTGTTGCAGGATGCGATCGAGCACAGCCCGCTCGCCACCGATCCCAGCATGGAAGGCGTTCTGCTGGCGGCGTTCCCGCCGGCGATGCAGAAGAAGTTCGGCACCTTCATCAAGGAGCACCGCCTGGCGGGAGAGATCGTCGCCACCAAGCTCGCCAACTGCATGGTCAACCGCCTGGGCGTGATCCATCCCTTCGAACTGGCCGAAGAGGAAGGCGCGACGCTGGGCCAAGTCGCCGCCGCGTTCACGCTGGCGCAGCGGCTGCTGAACCTGGACGAACTGTGGCGGCGGATTGAGACCGAGCCGATGACCGAGACGGCCCGCATCGCCTTGTTCGACAAGATGGCCCATGCCGTTCGCAGCCATATGGCGGACCTGCTGCGCGTGGGGGCGGGACGGATCGCTCCGGCCGAGCTGATCAAGCGGCTGGGCAGCGGCGTCGCGCTGCTGGCTCGTGAGACGCGCGATCTGCTGGGCGAAAGCGGCCGCACCCATTCGGGTCGGATCAGCGCCGCGCTGGTCGAGGAAGGCGCACCCGAAGCCGATGCGGCGGCGGTAACGCATCTGTATGATCTGGATGGCGCGGTGGGCATCACCGCGCTGGCGGAGCAGACCGGCATCGCGCCCCGCCGCCTGGTGGGCGCGTTCACGCGGCTGGGCGCGGCGCTAGGCCTGGACTGGGCGCAGACCAGTGCCGCGGTGATGAGCCCGTCCGACCCGTGGGAGCGCTTGCTGGTTGCCGGCCTCGCGCGTGATTTCCAGCAGATGCGGCTGGAGTTCCTGGCCGAACTGGCGAAGAGCAAGGCCGATCGCGAGGACCCGGTGGCGGCGGTGGAAGCCTGGGCAGCGGGTCGGCAGACGGCGATCCATGCCTTCCGCGCCATGATCGATCGCGCCGAGGGCAACGCGGCGGTCGCTCCGGCGATGCTTGCCCAGATCGCCAGCCAGGCGCGCAACCTGCTGTCGCGGCGGCTGGGGTAGGGGGGTGGACATGCGCCATCCCCCGCAGGCGAGCGCGGGGTAACGCCGGGGAGAGTTCAACGGCCAAGCGTTGCGGCCGGCGCGGGCCTGGCGCGACAGGCTTGGCTCGACGTTCCATCGTGCGACCGGCTGGCGGGGGAACGCGAAAGCGGGACCGCCAGCTCGGCTTTGATGCGCAGGACGACCGGCGGGAAAAGCTCGCAAAAGCCCGTCGGCCCCGTCTCCGGCGCTAATGCCGGCGGGTTAGAGTCCTGCATCGCGGTGCAGGCGCCCGTCTTGAGCGCCGGCCGCATGGTGCGGGGTTGATGAGCGATCGCGTTTCGCCACCCGCACCCGCCGTATCGGTTTTCTCCGATGGCTGCGGCGTATAACCTATTTGGTTCATATTGGGCAATTATGCACTTTACAAACCCATGCTGAAAACGTAGGAATGACGGCAAGGAGCAAGCCGTCATGTCCGTTCTTTCGTCCCCTCACTTTCACGATGAAGCCAAGGCTTTCGCTTTCCTTGAGAGCGTCGTGTGGGCGAACGGCGTAGTCTGCCCTCACTGCGGTGTTGTCGCCGGTCGTGTGTACGATCTCGCTGGCGTCCGCTCCAAGCCTAGCGTCAAGAACCCCGAGGGTGTTGTCCGTCACGGCCTCAAGAAGTGTGGCGAGTGCCGCAAGCAGTTCACGGTCAAGGTGGGCACTGTGTTTGAGCATGCCCGCATGCCGCTCACCAAGATGCTCCAGGCCGTTCACCTGATGGTGTCGAGTAAGAAGGGCATCAGCGCCCACCAGCTTAGCCGCATCCTTGAGGTTCAGTACAAGAGCGCTTGGTTCCTCGCGCACCGCATCCGCGAAGCCATGCGCTCGGGCGATCTGGCTCCCTTCGGCGGCAACGGCACCATGGTTGAAGTTGATGAAACCTACATCGGTCGCCAGAAGGGCAAGCCCGTCAAGTCGGGCGGTGGCCACAAGATGAAGGTTCTCGCGCTGTTGGACCGAGAGACTGGTGCTGTCCGTACCTTCACGGACCCCAACCTCACCGCCAAGGACATTCACCCCATCTTGCGCGCCAACATCGCCGCAGAAGCTCGCCTGATGACCGACGAAGCCCGCCTGTACTGGAAGGTAGGCAAGGAGTTCGCTGAGCATAACCGCGTGCTGCATGCCGGTGGTGAGTACGTCCGCAAGGGTGATGTGACGATCCACACCAACACCGTTGAAGGCTACTTCTCGATCTTCAAGCGCGGCATGCGTGGTGTGTACCAGCACTGCGGAGAGCAGCATCTGCATCGCTATCTCGCTGAATTCGATTTCCGCTACACCAACCGCGTTGCCAACGGCTTCGATGACAAGGCCCGCGCGATCGAAGGGCTCAAGGGGATCGTTGGTAAGCGGCTCACCTATGCAAGGCCTGATCAGCAAGGCTGATCAACGCGACGACCATCACAACGATCATGGCGACCAATGTTTGATTTCAAAGCGCCATCAACGATGGCGTACAAAACAGCACCGAAAACACACAACCAAACGGCAAGATCATTGTTTCTGATTTGATCCGCAACAATCGCTTTGTGGGTGGACCCGGAAATCCGCCGCTTCTCTACGATAATCGTAAAATCCCCGACTGTGGGTTTTCCCCAACATCGCGCTTGGATTGCGACTCTTTGCGCTTGCCTCGCAACCTTGTTCGTGGCAGATACGACGATGCCGGGGTCACTACACCCCGGCATCGTGTTCCACATGGCCTGCTGATTGGGCAAAAGACTAGCGGAGGTTGCGAAGATGCGGACGGTTAGGAGATAGCCTGAGGGGTTCGGCTGAACCCTGATGTCAGGGCGATGTCCGGCACCGCCGTCCATGGGGCTTCGCGCCTCGTGGACGGCTCCCTCATTACGCCGAGAGGCGGGAGCTGTCAAGAAAATGACCGAAGAAACCGGTTCTAGCGACCCCTATGCGGCGGTCCTTGCTGACCTTCGAGCAAAGCGCGATCAGATTGATCAGGCAATCAGCGTCATTAGTAATCTGCTGGGTGCGACCGTTGGGGGCTTAGCTCCACAGCCTAGCCCCATGCCGACAGCGGATGGCTTAAATGATGACAATCCAACGGGTATGTTCCTTGGCATGTCGATCGTCGACGCAGCGAAGAAGCTGCTGGCGCTCCGCAAGCGCACTATGTCGAACACTGAGATTTTAGCCGAACTTCAAGCTGGTGGCCTTGTGCTGACCGGCGCTGACCCTCTGAATGTAGTGGGTTCTGTATTAACCCGGCGGTTCAACAATGTGGGCGACCTCGTGCGCGTAAGTCGCGGTACATGGGGCCTTAAGGAGTGGTATCCGGGCCGCAACTTCAAACCGGCAAATAAGGCCGTTGCGATGATTGCTGAGGCTGCTGATCAAGAAAGCGTTGATGCAGTTCAGCACGAAAAGCCAACTGCAATCGCAGACCCTTTATCACCCCAGGCGATAGCTGCGTTTGCCCAAGGATGGAAACGCGAGACCACCCATGGATGACCAAAAGACTCAGCTCGACAAGTTCAAAGAAGCCGCGCGCGAGCTAGAGACGGACGACGATCCGGAACGCTTCAAGGAGAGGCTGGCTAAGATCGCCAAGCACAAGCCAGTCGAGAAGCCGGAGGGCGAGAGCTAACCGTGAAGAATGCTCGCCTGAGCGAGATAAGTTGACGGCTGACGCGCGATTCCCCATATGTTCGCTCGAAAGGAGCGAGCATGAACGCTATCTCTGCAGCCGCCACGCTCGTCGATTTGAGCGGTGGAACGCTCACTAACCTTCAAATTCAAAAGATCCTGTACCTTGCCCAGATGTTTCACCTAGGCGAGGCCGGAGAGCCTATATTCAGCGACGACTTTCAGGCTTGGAAGTTGGGCCCGGTTGTGCCCGCAGTATATGGGAAAGCGAAAATCTACGGGAACAAGCCCGTCACTTCATTCTTTGTGAGCGCCCGTTTGCCGGAGGGATCTGGCAAGGCTGTGCTGGAACGCGCCTACAAGGAACTCCCCAAAAGCCCGTCTCGCCTCGTGGCGATCACGCATTGGGATGGTGGCGCATGGGCTAAGCATTACAACGATGGCTTCGGCTCAACGATTCCGAAGGATGACATTCTTGCCGAATATCGCGCCCGAGAAGCCGAACAGGCCGCTCGTCAAGCCTAGCTTTGCCGCCCTTTCGGGTCTGGCAAATACGCATGACACGCACGAGAAAGCCCTCAAGGCGTTGTCCGACGCGCAGGAAGAACTAGCAGCCATCAAAGACGCGAGGAACGAAGAGCGCGTTGGGTGGATGGTTATATCTGTCATTCTCTTTGACTGCGCTCTGTTTCTGAACGCCGAGAACGCGACAGCACCTGTTATTATCGGGATCTTAGAAATTGCCATGTTGGCGCTCGTGGCCAAACGTTTGGGCGTTGAAGAATTCTACGCACTATTTTCTAAGGCGATGCACCGCTTTGTCGGCATGGCATCTGGTGACAAGGAATAGGCGAGCAGAGGATTTAGAGTGAAACGCATCATCTCAGATGACGATATGATGTGGGAAGCTGAGCAGCTAGACGACCTTGCGTGTAGGATCGTGCTTTGGAGCACAGACCAATCATCGCGCACACACGATCAGATGCGCGAGAAATTTAGAGTCAGTTCCGGAGAGATTGCAGCTACCGCAGCCCGCCTCCGATTCCTCGACTTTGCCACAGCGCGCGACATGCGCTGGAGTGACGGTTGTTTCCGAGGGGCCGGCGTTTTTCTTACGCCCAACGGGATGAGACTGCGGCAAGCGCTGATCGATTTGGGTCGCGATAAAGGCTTGGGTTTGTAATCTCCATAATCGCCTCATATTGTCAACCCAGCAAAGGCGTCGGTGGGCACAAGCGGTTTCGAGATGAGGGTGCGGCCCGGTTGCGCTCCCGCCTGCTCCGTTCAGGGCGATCGAAATCCAGGAAAACCAGGCCATGCAAAGCCCGGCGAATGCATCAAACCACGCACCACCCCTGGAACCGTCACCAATGTGGCGCATATTAGCACCCCATGACCAATCCCAAAGCCAAGCTCGTCATCCGCCCGGCACTGTTGACGGACGCCCCCGCGATCACGCGGTTGTCCGCCAAGGTTTACGGACCCACCGAGGCGTTCACACGCGCTGAAATTCGGGGGCAGATCAACAACTTCCCCGATGGCCAGTTCGTCGCCGAGTATCAGGGCAAGGTGGTGGGCCACTGCGCCACGATGATCATCTCCTCCGATCTGGCATTCAAGCCGCATACCTGGGAGGAAATCAGTGCCGGTGGCTATGGCCGCCCGCCCGCGCCCAACGGCGATGTGCTCTATGGCTTCGAGATCTGCGTCGATCCCGAATTCCGCCGGTTGCGCATCGGCCAGCGGCTCTATCGCAAGCGGCGCGAGCTGTGTCAGGACTTCGAGCTGAAGGGCATCGCCTTTGCCGGACGGATGCCGGGCTATTCCCGCCGCCGCCGCAGCTATCCCGACCCGTTCGACTATGTGGAGGCGGTGAAGGCCAAGAAGGTGCGTGATCAGGTGATCGAGTTCCAGATGAGCGAGGGCTACGAGCCGCGCGGCATCCTGCCCGGCTATCTGCCCAACGACCGTGAGAGTGGCGGCAATGCCGTGCTGATGTTCTGGACCAACCCGATCGCCCCGCAGGAGACGGGCAAGGCCGTACCCGGCTTCCAGGAATGGCTGCCCTCCAGCGTGCGCGTCGCCACCGTGCAGTTCCAGATGCGCAAGATCGACACGATCGACCAGTTCGAGGATCAGGTGGAATACTGGATCGACGTGGCCGCTGATTACGAAGCGGACTTCGTGGTGTTCCCCGAGCTTTTCACGCTGGAACTGCTGTCCATGGCGGAAACCAAGCTGGAGCCGGTGGACGCGATCCGCTGGATTTCGGAATATACCGACCGCTTCACCGAATTCATGGAGCGCATGGCGGTAAGCTATAACATCAACATCATCGGCGGATCGCACCCCACGCGCGTGGGCAAGGACGAGATCCGCAACGTCAGCTACATCTTCCTGCGCGATGGCAGCACGCACAAGCAGGAGAAGCTGCACCCCACCCCGTCGGAGCGGCGCTGGTGGAACATTCGCGGCGGCTACGGCGCCAGCGTGATCCCCACCGATTGCGGGCCGATCGGCGTGATGGTCTGCTATGACAGCGAGTTTCCCGAATTGGCCCGCCACCTCGTCAACCAGGGGGCCTTGCTGCTGTTCGTGCCGTTCTGCACCGACGAGCGGCGCGGCTATCTGCGCGTGCGCTACTGCTGCCAGGCGCGGGCGGTGGAAAACCAGTGCTATGTCGTGACATCGGGCGTGGTGGGCAATCTGCCCAATGTGGAGAACATGGATATCCACTATGCCGAAAGCGCGATCCTGACCCCGTCGGACTTCCCCTTCGCGCGGGACGGCGTGGCGGCGGAAACCGCCGTCAATACCGAGACGATCGCCATCGCCGACCTCAGCCTGGACGCCCTGCTGACCGCGCGGCAATCGGGCGCGGTGCAGAACCTGCGCGATCGGCGGTTCGATCTCTACCGTGTCGACTGGAAATAAGGCTGACAGGCAGGCGCGGGGCTTTGCGGCAAGTCCGCGCCTGCGGTAGGTCTGCACGATGACACGTTCCACACCCGACTTCGATTTCGCTCTGGGCGAAAGCGCCGACATGATCCGCGAAACGGTGGCCCGCTTTGCCGACGAACGGATCGCGCCGCTGGCCGCCAAGGTGGACGCGCAGGACTGGTTCCCGCGCGACCTGTGGCCTGAAATGGGGGCGCTGGGTCTGCACGGCATCACCGTGGAGGAAGAGTGGGGCGGCATCGGCCTGGGCTATCTGGAGCACGTGATCGCGGTGGAGGAAGTCAGCCGCGCTTCGGCCTCCGTCGGCCTGTCGTACGGCGCGCACTCCAACTTGTGCGTCAACCAGATCCGCCGCTGGGGCACGGATGCCCAGAAGGCGAAGTACCTGCCACAGCTGATCAGTGGCGAGCATGTGGGCAGCCTGGCGATGTCGGAAGCGGGCGCGGGCTCTGACGTGGTGGGCATGAAGCTGCGCGCCGAGGCGGTGGACGGCGGCTATCGCCTGAACGGCACCAAGTTCTGGATCACCAACGGCACCTGCGCCGATACCCTGGTGGTCTACGCCAAGACCGGAGAGGGTTCGAAGGGCATCACCGCCTTTCTGATCGAGAAGGACTTCGCCGGTTTCTCGATCGGGCAGAAGATCGACAAGATGGGGATGCGCGGCTCCCCCACGTGCGAGCTGGTGTTCGACGATTGCTTCGTACCCGACGAACAAGTGATGGGCCCGCTGCACGGCGGAGTGCGCGTGCTGATGAGCGGGCTGGACTATGAACGCGTGGTGCTGGCTGGATTGCAGCTGGGCATCATGCAGGCGTGCCTGGACACGGTGATCCCTTATGTGCGCGAGCGGCGGCAGTTCGGCCAGGCGATCGGCACGTTCCAGCTGATGCAGGCCAAGGTGGCGGACATGTACGTGGCGCTGCAATCGGCGCGGGCCTACGTCTACGCCGTGGCGCGGGCGTGCGATGCCGGGCAGACCACGCGCTTCGATGCGGCGGGCGCGATTCTCTATGCCAGCGAAGGCGCCTTCCGCGTGGCAGGGGAGGCGGTGCAGGCGCTGGGCGGGGCAGGCTATACCAAGGACTGGCCGGTGGAACGCTACCTGCGCGATGCCAAGCTGCTCGATATCGGAGCGGGCACCAACGAGATTCGCCGGATGCTGATCGGCCGGGAATTGATCGGCGCTGCGTGAAACAGGGTTAAATACGTATCACAAAACGAAAAAGCCTCACCAACTGATAGCTTTTACGGCGCGATTGGTTGGTTAAGACTATATTGATGGTTCGTTTTGGCACCAAATGTGCGATGCAGTCCTTTTCTTACATGCTATCTAAGTCTTCGCTTTCGTTATATTTGGTTCCTTAACTTAAGTTGGAGCCGCGAACCGGTGGCTCCGGGTCGCAAGCGGGTGGGAGATTGGAAATGATGCAGCCCTCTGAGGGCGGAGAGCGGCGTCCGCGTACGCGCGGTCGGCCAAGCATCGCCACAGCGGAAGAAATTGATCGCGAAATTCTGCGCGCCGCGAAGGAGCAGTTTTTCCAGCACGGCTACGAACGCACGTCGATGTCGATGATCGTCAAGTCCGCCGGCGTTTCGAAGACGACGCTTTATGCGCGCTATGCCACCAAGGTGGAGCTTTTCCTGGCGACGGTACAGGATGCGCATCAAGGTGTGGAGGAAATCGCCGCCGCGCTGGTCAGCAGTCGGGACATGGGACTTGAGGAAGGCCTCATCGCGTTCGGCCTGCAGTTGCACAAGATCGGTGCCGAGGTGAACTGGAAAGAGTTCGAGCGGCTGATCTTCGCAGAAGGTCCGCACTTTCCCGAACTGTATAAGGCCGTCGCGCTCAGGATGGACGAAGGCGTGGAGGCGATCTCGGAATATATCATGCACTGCGCCACGCGTGAGGGGATCGCCTGCCGCGATCCGCGAAAGCCGGCGGCGATGTATCTTTATGCCCTGCGTGGGTTCTACAACTGGCAGATGTTGAACGGCCAGCGCGCTACGTACGAAGAGGCCGCCGAGTTCTTTCGCAATCTGGTAGACACGCTCATCAGCTCTCGCGCCGATTGGTAGCGGAAGGTCCTGCTCGTGAGTTTTTTGGATAGTCGCGCATGATCGCGCTTGCCGGGTGCAGGCTTGCCGAATAGCGATAGGGCAACGCAAAAACACGGATGAGAGGATGCAGGTGGCCATCGCCGCCTGACGGGCGTGCAACCCGGGTTCGCCGGCCTTTGGCCTTTGGCGGGCCATCACGGAAGGATGTTCGCCCGTGCCCGATCTCAACTCCGCCATCCAGAAGACCGACGCGCTGATCGTCGACGTGCTGCGCCACCGCGTCGGCAAGGACGAGCGGGCGGCGAAGCTGCATGACTGGTACAAGGCCGCGATCCTGGCCATCCGCGACGAGGTGATCGACCGGTGGATCGATTCCACCCGCCGCACTTATACGCAGGGCGGCAAGCGGGTGTACTACCTCTCGATGGAGTTCCTGATCGGGCGGCTGCTGCGTGATGCGCTGTCCAACATGGGCGTCACCCTGCAGACCCAGCAGGCGCTGGCCGCGCACGGGCTGGACCTGGCCACGCTGGAGGAGCTGGAGCCCGACGCGGCGCTGGGCAACGGCGGCCTGGGGCGGCTGGCGGCCTGCTTCATGGAAAGCCTGGCGACGCTGGACATCCCCGCCTACGGCTATGGCATCCGCTACATCAACGGCATGTTCCGCCAGCGGATCGACGATGGCTGGCAAGTGGAATTGCCCGAGACCTGGTTGGCGCACGGCAACCCGTGGGAGTTCGAGCGGCTGGAAAGCAGCTACCGCATCGGCTTCGGCGGTGAAGTGGTGGCCGATGGCGATGCGGTGATTTGGCATCCGGCCGAGGAGGTGGAGGCCACCGCGGTCGATACCCCGGTGGTCGGCTGGCGCGGCAAGCGGGTGAACACCCTGCGGTTATGGGATGCGAACGCGCTCGATCCGCTGAAGCTGGACGCTTTCAATGCGGGCGATCACGCCGGCGCGCTGGCCGATCAGGTGCGCGCGGATTCGCTGGTGCGCGTGCTCTATCCGGCGGACTCGCATCAGGCTGGGCAGGAACTGCGGCTGCGGCAGGAGTACTTCTTCTCCGCCGCATCGGTGCAGGACATCGTGCGCCGCCACGTGCAGTACGAAGGCGATATCCGCACTCTGCCCGACAAGGCTGCGATCCAGCTAAACGACACCCATCCCGCCGTGGCCGTGGCAGAGCTGATGCGCCTGCTGGTCGACAGCCACGGGCTGGAATTCAACGAGGCCTGGGCGATCACGCAGGCGACCGTCAGCTATACCAATCACACCCTGCTGCCCGAAGCGCTGGAGAGTTGGCCGCTGCCGCTGTTCGAACGGCTGCTGCCGCGCCACATGCAGATCATCTACGCCATCAACAGCCGCGTCCTGCGCGAGGCCCGCAAGAAGGGCCTGGACGATGCCGCCATCGCCGCGATCTCGCTGATCGACGAGAACGGCGAGCGGCGCGTGCGCATGGCGAACCTGGCGTTCACCGGCGGCCATTCGGTTAACGGCGTGGCCGCGCTGCATACCGAGCTGATGAAGCAGACGGTCTTTGCCGATCTGCACAAGCTCTACCCCACGCGGATCAACAACAAGACCAACGGCGTCACCCCGCGCCGCTGGCTGCATCAATGCAATCCGGGGCTGACCGGCCTCATCACCGAGGCAATCGGGCCGGCTTTCCTGGACGATACGACCAGGCTGGCGGACCTCAACGCCCTGGCGGGAGACGCCGCGCTGGGCGAGAAGCTGGCAGCGGTGAAGCACGCCAACAAAGTGGCGCTGGCCGATCATATCCGCCACACGATGGGCCTGCGGCTGGACCCTGACGCCCTGTTCGACGTTCAGATCAAGCGCATCCACGAATACAAGCGCCAGCTGCTCAACCTGGTGGAGACGGTGGCGCTCTATGACCAGATCCGCAGCCATCCGGAGCGGGACTGGGTGCCGCGCGTCAAGATTTTCGGCGGGAAGGCCGCGCCCAGCTATCACAACGCCAAGCTGATCATAAAACTGACCAACGACATCGCCAGACGTATCAATGCCGACCCGTCGGTGGGCGGGCTGCTGAAGGTGGTGTTCGTGCCCAATTACAATGTCAGCCTGGCGGAGCGGATCATCCCTGCCGCCGACTTGTCCGAACAGATCTCCACCGCGGGCATGGAAGCGTCTGGCACGGGCAACATGAAGTTTGCGCTGAACGGGGCGCTGACGATCGGCACGCTCGATGGCGCCAATATCGAGATCAAGGACCGTGTGGGCGATGACAACATCTTCATCTTCGGCCTGACCGCGGAGGAAGTGGCCCAAAAGCGCAGCGGTGGCTATGATCCGCGCGCCGTGATCGAAGGATCGCGCGAATTGGGCCAGGCGATCTCCGCCATCGCAACCGGGGTGTTTTCTCCCGACGATCCCAACCGCTACCGCGATCTGATGGCCGGCATCACGGACCACGACTGGTTCATGGTCGCGGCCGACTTCGACGCTTATGCGCAGGGCCAGCGCGCCGTGGACGCCTGTTGGAACGATCAGGCGCGGTGGCGCGCGATGGCGCTGCGGAACATCGCCAACGTCGGTTGGTTCTCATCAGACCGAACCATCGCCGAATATGCGAAAGATATCTGGAACTTGACTTGAAGCCGCCGCAAAGCGCCCTCGATGCGCTGCTCGAAGGGACGCATGGCGATCCCTTTTCTCTTCTGGGCGTTCACGAAGGTCCTGGCGGCACCCAGCTGCGTGCCATCCTTCCCGGAGCGCACGAGGCGGAGGCGTTCACGCTGGACGGCGTTTTCCTGGGCCCGATGGAGCGCAAGGACGATCGCGGTCTGTTTGAGGGGCGCTTCCTGGGAAAGCGCGAACCGATCCGTTACCGCTGCTCGGCCGGAGGCGCGGACTGGCTGGTCACCGATCCTTACAGCTTCGGGCCGGTGCTGGGCCCGGTGGACGACCTGCTGTTCGCGCAAGGCACCCACTTTCGCCTGTTCGACAAGCTGGGCGCGCATCTGATCGAGCATGAAGGCACGCAAGGCGTGCATTTCGCGGTGTGGGCGCCCAATGCCCGGCTGGTCAGCCTGGTGGGCGATTTCAACGATTGGGATCCCACGCGCTATCCCATGCGCCACCGCCAGGACATCGGCGTGTGGGAAATCTTCATTCCCGATATCGGGGAATACCGGGCGTACAAATTCCATGTCGTCGGGCCCGATGGCGTGGTGCAGCCGCTGAAGGCCGACCCTTTCGCCTTCGCCAGCGAGGTGCGGCCCAGCACCGCCTCGATCACCGCCGTCGCCGCCAAGACCGGGCCGGGCGGCGTCACCTGGGGGGATGAGGCGCATCGCGATCACTGGGCCTCGGTCGATCACCGGCGGGTGCCGATCTCGATCTACGAAGTGCACGCCGGGTCGTGGCAGCGCGATCGGTTCAACTGGTTCCTCACCTGGGACGAGATGGCCGAGCAACTGATCCCCTATGTGGTGGACATGGGGTTCACCCATATCGAATTCATGCCCATCGCCGAGCATCCCTACGATCCGTCATGGGGCTATCAGACGACCGGGCTGTTCGCGCCGTCCGCGCGCTTTGGCGAGCCGGCGGGCTTCGCGCGCTTCGTCGATGGCGCACACCGGGCGGGGCTGGGCGTGCTGGTGGACTGGGTGCCCGCGCATTTCCCGACCGACAAGCATGGCCTCGTCCGGTTCGATGGCACCGCGCTGTATGAACACGAAGACCCGCGCCTGGGCTTCCACCCGGACTGGAACACGCTGATCTACAATTTCGGCCGGCAGGAAGTGTCCAGCATCCTGGTCAACAATGCGCTGTTCTGGGCCGAGCGCTATCATGTCGATGGACTGCGCGTGGATGCCGTCGCCTCGATGCTGTATCGCGACTATTCGCGCAAGGCGGGCGAGTGGATCCCCAATACCGAGGGTGGGCGCGAAAACTGGGAGGCGGTGGACTTCCTGCGCGCCGTCAACCGGGCAGTCTATGGCACGCATCCCGGTTTCGTCACCATCGCCGAGGAATCGACCGCCTGGCCCGGCGTCACCAGCCCGGCGCACGAGGACGGCCCGCGTGAGAGCCTGGGCTTCGGGTTCAAGTGGAACATGGGCTTCATGAACGACACGTTGCGGTACATGGGGCGTGACCCGGTGCATCGCCGCTACCACCATGACGATATCACCTTCGGCCTGGTCTACGCCTTTGGCGAGAATTACGTCCTGCCGCTGAGCCATGATGAGGTGGTTCACGGAAAAGGCTCGCTTCTCAACAAGATGGCCGGTGACGACTGGCAAAAATTCGCGAACCTTCGCGCCTATTACGCGTTCATGTGGGGGTATCCGGGCAAGAAGCTGCTGTTCATGGGGCAGGAGTTTGCCCAGCGCCGCGAATGGAGCGAGGATCGTGCGCTTGACTGGGACCTGCGTGCCGCCCCCGCCCATGAAGGCGTGCGCAACCTGGTGCGCGATCTCAACCGCCTCTATCGCGAAAAGCCCGCGCTGCATGGCCGCGATTGCGAGCCCGAGGGTTTCGAGTGGCTTATCGCGGACGATACGGAAAACTCGGTCTTCGCCTGGCTGCGCAAAGCCGCGCCGGGTGCGCCGATCGCCGTGGTCAGCAACATGACGCCCAGGGCCTGCAGCAAATACCGCCTGCCCCTGCCGCACGACGGCTTCTGGCGCGAAGTGTTGAACAGTGATTCGCCGTATTACGGCGGGTCGGGCACCGGCAATCTGGGCCGTGTGGAAGCAAAGGGCGGCTTTGCCGAAGTCACCTTGCCGCCGCTCGCCACGGTGATGTTCGAATATGCCGGTTGAATTGCCGACTCCTTCCCTCCCTAAAACGGGAAGGGGGACCGCCGGCGCAGCTGGTGGTGGAGGGGCCGATGCCTCTGAGCGGTTCCTGGCTTATCCGGAAGCGCCCCGACCCCTCCGTCCCGCGCTGCGCGCGCGCCACCTTCCCGTCCCGGGGAGGAACCAACATACGAATTCGCAGGAGAGTGCCGCCGATGACCTTACCCTTGCGCAGCCGATCATCCGGTCAGCCGCTCGCCCGTGATGCCATGGCCTATGTGCTGGCCGGCGGTCGCGGCAGCCGCCTGCATGAGCTGACCGACAACCGCGCCAAGCCCGCGGTCTATTTCGGTGGCAAGGCGCGCATCATCGATTTCGCCCTGTCGAACGCGATCAATTCCGGCATCCGGCGCATCGGCGTCGCCACACAGTACAAGGCGCACTCGCTGATCCGCCACATGCAGCGCGCATGGAACTTCATGCGGCCCGAGCGTAACGAAAGCTTCGATATCCTGCCCGCCAGCCAGCGCGTCTCCGAGACGCAGTGGTACGAAGGCACGGCGGACGCGGTGTATCAGAACATCGACATTATCGCCGCACATGCGCCCAAGTACATGGTCATCCTGGCGGGCGATCACATCTACAAGATGGATTACGAGCTGATGCTGCGCCAGCACGTCGATTCCGGCGCGGATGTCACCGTGGGGTGCCTGGTGGTGCCGCGCATGGATGCCGTGGCCTTCGGCGTGATGCACGTGGACGAGACGGACCGCATCACGGATTTCGTGGAGAAGCCCGCCGATCCCCCCGGCATCCCCGGGCAGCCGGATATGGCTTTGGCCTCCATGGGCATCTACGTGTTCGACACGCAGCTGCTGTTCGATCAGCTGCGCCGTGACGCGGCAGACCCGGAATCCAAGCGCGATTTCGGCGGCGACATCATCCCTTGGCTTGTGCGCAACGGGAAGGCGCAGGCGCACCGCTTCACAGACAGCTGCATCCGCGCGGCGGACGAGCTGGAGGAATATTGGCGCGATGTCGGCACCGTCGATGCCTACTTCGATGCCAACCTCGACCTGACGGACACCGTGCCCCAGCTCGACCTCTATGACCGCGACTGGCCGATCTGGTCCGACGCCGTGGTCGCCGCCCCGGCCAAGTTCGTCCATGACGAGGAAGGGCGGCGCGGCAGCGCGATCTGCTCGCTGGTCTCCAACGACTGCATCGTCTCGGGCGCAACCGCGCAGCGCTCGCTGTTGATGACCGGGGTGAAGATGGGCAGCTTTTCCAGCGTCAGGGAAGGCGTGATCCTGCCCTACAGCAATATCGGGCGGGGCGCGCAGCTCAGCCGGGTGATCATCGATTCCGGCGTGCGCATTCCCGAAGGTCTGGTTGTGGGCGAAGACCCCGAACTGGACGCGCGCCGCTTTCGCCGCAGCGCGAACGGCGTGTGCCTGATCACCAAGCCGATGATCGAACGGTTGACCACCTGACGATGCCGCTGCCCAGGCCGCTGTCCATGCCATTGAGAGTCCTTTCGGTCACGTCAGAGGCGGTGCCGCTCGTGAAGACGGGTGGGCTCGCCGATGTCGCAGGTGCGCTGCCTGCCGCCGTCGCGCCGCATGGCGTAGAGGTGACGACGCTGCTGCCCGGCTATCCGCAGGTGCTGGCAAGGCTAGGCCGCAAGCGCGTGGTCCACACCTGGGATAGCTTGCTGGGCGAACCGGCGCGACTGCTGGGCGGAATGCTGGGCGATTCCCCGCTGGTGGTGCTGGACGCGCCCAGCTTGTTCGTGCGCGATGGCAGCCCCTATCTCGATCCGGCCGGACGGGACTGGAGCGATAACTGGCTGCGCTTCGCCGCGCTGGGCCGCGCCGCCGCCGATCTCGCCGCCGGTGCGATGGTGGTGCGCGGCAAGCGGCGCCAGTTCGATGTGCTGCACGCCCATGACTGGCAGGCGGCGATGGCCCCTGCCTATCTCCACTGGGGCATGCCTCCCGAAGCGCCGCTGGTTCCTTCGGTGATGACGATCCACAACATCGCCTTCCAGGGCTGGCAGGGTGCGGAGATATTCCCCCGGCTGGGCCTGCCGCGTGAGGCGTGGTCGGTCGACGGCGTGGAATATCACGGTGGCATCAGCATGTTGAAGGCGGGCCTCGTCACCGCCAGCGCGATCACCACCGTCAGCCCGACCTACGCGCAGGAAATTCGCACGGCGGAGTTCGGCATGGGTTTGCAGGGACTGATGGTCGCGCGCGGTCGCGATCTTTCGGGCATCCTCAATGGGATCGACGCCGCCACCTGGAACCCGGAAAGCGATCCGCTGATTGCCAAGAACTACACCGCGCGCACCCTGTCGCGCAAAGTGGCGAACAAGCGCGCGCTGGAGGCCGAATTCGGGCTGGAGCCGGGCAAGGGGCCGCGTGCGGGCGGCCCGCTGTTCGTCGTGATCACGCGGCTGACCTGGCAGAAGGGCGTAGACGTGCTGCTGGAGGCGATCGACCATCTCGTTGGCCTGGGCGGGCGGCTGGCGCTGCTGGGTTCGGGCGATGCCGATATGGAGGCGCGCTTTCATGAAGCGGCGGCGCGCCATCCGGGTCGGGTCGCGGTGAAGATCGGCTATGACGAGGGGCTATCCCACCGGATGCAGGCGGGCGGCGATGCGATCCTGGTGCCCTCGCGGTTCGAGCCATGCGGGCTGACGCAGCTTTATGGCCTCGCTTACGGTTGCGTGCCGGTGGTGGCGCGCACGGGGGGCCTGGCGGACACGGTGATCGACGCGAACCCCGCCGCTCTCGCTGCCGGAGTGGCGACCGGCGTGCAGCACGGGGCGGTCTCTTACGAAAGCCTCGTCGCCGCGCTATCGCGCACTGCAACGCTCTATGATCGCCCGGAGGAATGGGTTCGGCTGCAGCGCAATGGCATGGCGGCGGACTTTTCGTGGAACGCCAGCGGGCAGGCTTACGCCGAGTTGTACCGCTCGCTCAGCCGGTGAGCGACCGCCTCGGCGCATGGGTGGAGGCAGGTGAGACCCGCTTCGCCGTGCGCAGTCCGCTCGCGTCGCAAGTGTGGCTGTGCCTGTTCGCCGATGAGAATGGGGGCGGAGCGGAAACGCGCCACGCGATGCGCCGCGATGGCGAGGCATGGCGGCTGGAACTGCCGGTTGACCTGACCGGCAGCCGCTACGGTTTGCGCGCGGCCGGTGAGTGGGCGCCGGAGCATGGTCTCTGGTTCGATCCGGCGAAGCTGCTGGTGGACCCTTACGCACAGGAATTGGACCGCCGCTTCGTGCAGCACCCGTCGCTGGCGCAGTATGGCGCGGACACGGCGGGCATCGTCCCCAAGGCGATCATACCGAAGGCAATCGTGCCTGGGCCGCATCGCCTAGTCGACACGGCTCCGCCCGACATTCGAGGCGGCCTGATTTATGAAATCAACGTGCGCGGGTTCACCATGCTTCACCCTGATGTGCCCGTGGCGCAGCGTGGCACGGTGGCGGCCTTGGCGCAGCCTGCGGTTCTGGCGCACCTCAGGAAGCTGCACGTCACGGCGGTGGAACTGATGCCGATCGTCGCCTGGATCGATGAGCGGCACTTGCCGCCGCTCGGCCTGTGCAACGCCTGGGGCTACAATCCGGTGGCGCTGATGGCGCTGGACCCGGGCTTGTGCCCCGGCGGCGTGGAGGAACTGCGCGAAACGGTGGCGGCGCTGCACGCCGAAGGGATCGCCGTGATCCTCGACCTGGTGTTCAACCACACCGGTGAAAGCGATACGCAGGGCGGCGTCCTGTCCCTGCGCGGGCTGGATGACGCGGCTTATGCCAAGGGCCCCGACGGCGCGCTGATCAACGATGCCGGCACCGGCAACACGTTGGACTTCGCGAACCGGTGGGTCCGGCGGCTGACGCTGGATGCCATGCGGCACTTCGTGTCGGCTTGCGGGGTGGACGGCTTCCGCTTCGACCTTGCCACCGTGCTGGCGCGCGGCCCCGGCTTTTCCCCGCAAGCGCCGATCTTCGCCCAGATCGCCGCCGATCCGCTGCTGGCGAACCGCATCCTGATCGCCGAACCGTGGGACGTGGGGCCCGGCGGTTACCAGCTAGGAGCGTTCCCGCCTCACTGGCTGGAATGGAACGACCGCTTCCGGGACGATGTACGCCGCTTCTGGCGGGGCGACGGCAGCATCGGCGCGCTGGCCACGCGGCTGGCGGGATCATCGGATGTCTTCGGTGCAGACTGCCGCTCGATCAACTTCCTCGCCGCGCATGATGGTTTCACCCTGGCCGACATGCTCGCCTACGCCGAGCGGCACAACCACACCAACGGCGAGGACAACCGGGACGGCCACGGAGAGAACTTCTCGTGGAACAACGGCGTCGAAGGGCCCAGCGATGACCCCGCCGTGCTGGCAAGGCGGCAAGCAGCCGCGCGGGCCCTGCTGGGCACGCTGTTCGCGTCCACCGGTACCGTGATGCTGACGGCGGGGGACGAGTTCGGCCGCTCGCAACAAGGCAACAACAACGCCTACGCGCAGGATAACCCGGTGACCTGGGTGGACTGGGCGGGCCGCGA